>NZ_JAJRBM010000292.1 GCF_028679455.1 Methanospirillum sp.
ACTTTATCGAGTTGAAGCAGGGCATCAACAAGGCTCCGAGACATCCCGGCAGAGGTCCGAGCGATCTGGTTGGCATGTTCAATGCTCCTGCGGAGCTCATACGACATCTCTTTTCCTTTTTCAAGGCGTACTGCTTCCACATTGAGCAGTTCTTCCTTCAATTCAGGAACTGTGATCGCATCTTCGTGAATAATTCCTTTGATCTTCATGCCAACCGACCTGTATCTCTACCGTTAGTACTGCTGCGCCTTGAGGTGCTGGGGACGTGAAATGATTGTTTTCATCTTGTTGCCGTCGTAGATCTGCACGAGCCATGCACGACCCCTGCGACCAACAACAGATCCGGTCTTTCCATGGAATCGTGCATGTGGCATTCCTTTCTGAATGCTGGGTTCACATACAATGTGAACCTTCTGACCCATGTCAAACTCCTGGATGACGGTGGTGATCGGCAGAACGCCGCGCTTTCTCAGATCCTTCTTGAATTTATACCGGGTCTTTTTCCTCGGTCCATTGTGAAGTGCCATATTCGGTTCACCTACTCGATTCCCTGCACATCGACAACATCCAGTTGTACGACTCGTGCCGGTGTTCCCAGGATCTCTGATAGACTGGGCGTAGTCCGCCCCTGGTCACTTGATATTAACTCCTTGATATACAGGCCAGCCTCTCCGGTAACTTCGAACGCATAGAGGTTCGCTTCCCGGCCTGTCCATATGAGCTCAAGGACAACCCTCTCCCGTACCTTGTCTGCCCTCCGGTGGGCAACCCGGGCCGGGGTGCGCTGATGTATCGTGGCACCCGTCAGCTGTTCTGCGGCTGCAGAGAGGGTTTCTTCAGGGATGGAGCCGTCTATATCGACCAGAATCCTGTATTTTTTATGCCCTTTGTGCGTCTTAAGGGTTTCCACCTCACCCCGTTCACTCCAGGCAAGATCCTTCACACCAACCCTGCCATCGGCTGCTTCATTGATCTTCTTCTCAAGAGTGGTAAGGTCAGCCTGCCGTACACGTGGTTCAGAGATCTCAATAATGAACGGTCTGCCTGATCCAATCATCACCGCATCAATATCTTCCCTACCTGCACCGTGCAGGGTGGCAGCAGTACCCTGAAAAATATCGCACAAGGGTCTTCCAATCAATTCCTCTACTGAATCTGCGTACTGTTTACCGGTCCCATTACAGATCTCACACCCTGCGCCCTTACAGGCCCGGCAGTGCCAGTGGGTCTGAGGTATCCCCCGTTCATACTTGAAGTACCTGCCATACAGAAAGAGAGGGCGAATCTGAACTTCTGCAACTTCTTCATGAAGATTCAGAACAACCACTACATCCGGGTTCTTCAATTCCACCTGTAGACCGTTTTTTGCAGATACAGCCTTGCCAACCTCACGGTTAATCTCAGATTTGAGGGGTTCAGGATCCTGTAGAGAGAGATCACTCCAGATCATCTCTTCGGCTTCTGAAATGAGCGGAGGGATCCGCGATCCAATCAGAAAGGTATGGCATTCGATCCCCTCAAGGGAAGAGATAACCCGATCTGCCCAGACATCAGTATAATCAAAAAAATTGTTACAGATCCAGCATGGTTCTGAAGGGGGATTGTATGGCTCATTTGCCTCAAGAGCAGCAGCGATTCGGATCGCCTTGCCGCGCATATCATTAGATAGTCCGTGCGAACGTTTTGCTACGAGGCGACCAAGACAATGATCACAGATCTCCCCGTATTCCAGTACTTTCCGGTATAATTCAGTCAGTTCCATCCGGATCTTCTCCGATCAATCTCATTCCAGAGCAGAACAATAGCATGGTCAGCATGTACAACCTGTGGCCCCAGTGAATAACGGGGGAGTTCCCGAATCAGCAATTCCTCTTCTGCAGTGAAGTTCTGATGATCAGACAGGAGAAAGCCTTCAGGAAGTTCCTCCACAGAAGCATTCCTGATGTCAATCCCATGTTCATCAAGAACCCCGAACTGGTGCTCTCCGAGCAGGGTTTCAAGTCCCGCTTTTCGGACCAAGACCCCCGGAGTCACCTCCCGAAAGAGGTTCCCTGCCGGTATCTCCAGGGATTTTTTGATGAAGGATGCACTACTTCGCTCATCAGGACTCAAACTGCGGACACTCGCTCCATCAAACCGGACCGTCTTCACCGGCCCCGGACCACCAGATAGGATAAGTATACAGGAAGCATCCTCTCTGATACCATGGGAGAGGAAGAGCGAGGCCTGTACGCATCTACAGAGGAGATCCATCCTACCCCCGGCTCCTGGGAGATCATTCAGGTTGAATGAACCGTCATTCTTTGCCTGATGCCCTATCACCGCAAAAAAGACCATGGGATCAGGAGAAACGGCCGAACTTCTTCATAAGCCGTTGCATCCCCTTCTCCCCTCCCTTCAGGTTTTTGAACGTGCGTTTCATCATTTTGTAATATTTGATGAGTTCACGCACCTCTTCAAGGGTGGCACCTGCACCCATTGCTATCCGCTGAACACGGGAACCGTTCAACACGGCAGGGTCATCAAGTTCGGTACTGGTCATTGAATCCATGATGATCCGGTACCGTTCCATCTTCACCGAGGTGACATCAACTGCTTCAGCCGGAACCTCCATGCCACCGAGCGGAAGCATACTGAGCACCTGCTTCAAGGGCCCCATCTTGTTCACGGCTTCGAGCTGTTTGTACATGTCCCGAAGTGTGAACTTACCGGAGAGCATCGCATTGACATCAATGTCATCCTCTTTGATGCTCTCCTGCACCTTTTCAGCCAGGGCTTTGAGGTCACCCATACCAAGCAGACGGGAGATGAAACTGTCAGGATCAAACCATTCAAGATCCTCAATGGTTTCACCTGCACCGATGAAGACGATCCCGGATCCGGTCTCAGAGACTGCCGAGAGGGCGCCTCCTCCCTTGGCGGTACCGTCCATCTTGGTGATGATGACACCATCTATCTGGACCGCTTCGTGGAACCGGCGTGCCTGCTCACGTGCCTGCTGACCGAGTGCTGCATCGAGCACCAGCCAGCGGTGGGTGGCATGAGTCATCTCATTGAGATCGATGATCTCCTGGATCAACTCATCCTCAAGGGCGTGACGCCCCTGGGTATCCACGATGATAACCTCGTCCTTGAGGTGCTGGAGACCTTCTGCCACAATCTTGCGGGCATCGGTCTCTTTGGGATTGCCAAAACAGTTTACCTGCACCCGGTCACAGAGTGTCTTAATCTGGGTGTAAGCACCGGGTCTGAAGGTATCAGCACAGATAACCCCGACCCGCAGACCCTTCTTCTTAAAGTACCGGGCGATCTTGGCGGTGGTGGTGGTCTTACCAGACCCCTGCAGACCTGCCATCAGGATAGTCTGCCTGCCGAGTTGGACATCGACCTTGCCGCCAACGAGGTGAACGAGCTCCTCGTACACGATCTTGAGCACATGCTCACGGGCAGTAACCCCTTTGGGAGGTTCCTCCTCGAGAGAACGCTTCTTGATCGTCTGAGAGAGTTGCATCACCTGCTTGACGTTGACATCGGCCTGAAGCAGAGCACGCTGAAGATCCTTTACCAGTTCCTCAACTGCCACCCGATCGATGACCGTCTTTCCGGCAAGTTTTTTCAGGGCGTCCTTGAGATTGGTACCCAGATTTCCCAGCATCAGGCCTCACCTGCAAGGAGATCAGCAACGATCGCTTTTGGCTCAAAGGGCATAATGTCGTCGTAACCCTGTCCGGTCCCGATAAAGATGAGTGGTTTTCCCACCGCGTGAGCGATAGAAATGGCTGCACCGCCCTTTGGATCCATGTCGACCTTGGTAAGCATCACTGCATCCATCCCTACCGACTTGGAAAACTCCTCGGCACGGATGACCGCATCATTGCCTGCAACCGCTTCATCCACGTACACGATCAGGTCTGGCTGAATGACCCTGCGGATCTTAGCAAGCTGGTTCATCAGGTTTACCCGGTTGTGGAACCTCCCAGCAGTGTCCCCAAGCACTATATCAATGTTATGGGCCTTTGCATACTGCACGGTGTCAAAGAGAACAGCAGAGGGATCAGAACCTTCCTGATGCTGGATCACCTTGAGGCCGAGCCGCTCACCATGAACATCGATCTGTTCGATAGCACCAGCACGGAATGTATCACCGGCTCCGATCGCAACAGTCAGACCATGATTAGTAAGGTAATGGGCTACCTTAGCCACCGAAGTAGTCTTTCCGGTCCCATTTACACCGGTGAAGAGGATCTTAACCGGCTTTTCCCGGGAGGCAATAAAGTCAAGGATATTGACACCCTCGCCAAGAACTGAAAGAAGAGCATCAGAAAGGGCATTCGTGATAACTGCATCAACCGAGGTTCCAATCTTCCGTTTCGAACCGGTAAGATCTTCTCTGACCCTGGTCAGGATTGCATCAGTTGCAGAAAAGGCCACATCGCTCTCAAGAAGTCCAATCTCAAGATCAGAGAGTGAATCCTCGATATCTTTTGCAGCAATGATAAACTCTCGATCTCGTACGAGAGACACAACTTTCTGAGCAAATCCGGGGGCTTTTTTTTCTCTCTCACTTTCCCGTGGAGGAGGAGTCGGAGCAGGAGATTCAGATAAGGCAGATGGTTCGGGAGAACCCTGGGACGGAGCAGAATGTATAGTCAGATCACTATCAAGCTTCTGCTCCTCAATAGTGGTCTCCAGTCGCTGCCTGACCGAGAAAAGTTTCTCTTTAAGCGCTTTGAACATCAGGGACCACTATGTCCTACAGGTCTACCGTGGTCCTGCTCCACCCGAACCCTGCTGTTCCTGTGCCTGACGGTACAGTTGTTCAAGTCGTTTCGAGATGTCCTTGACCTGTGCGTCAATCTTCTGCAGGACTTCGGTAAGATTCTTGGTTGATGCTTCCATCTCAGCGATACGATCCTGCAGGTAACTGACACCACCCTCATTCGTCTTCTGAAGGATGATCTCAGAACCGATATTGGCATAGACCTCGTCCGGGTGTTCAACCCGGGCACGGACATTCACACCACCGCCAATAGGCATCAGGATGGTAGAATCACCTGCCACAAGAAGCGCCTTCAGTGTTTCAATTGCAGCATTCCCTTCCCGGATCCCCTCTTCCATGATTCCAAGCTGGCGGGAGTAGACCTCCGCCTGTTGGTTGTACTGGTTCAGGTATGCCTGAAGGGACTGGACCTCTCGGGGATCAACGGGCGCCATCGGGATCACTCACCCTTGTATTCGGTGATGGTATCGATCTTAATATACAAACGTTTGAGCCGGTGTTTGCTTCCAATAAGGTTGTAAACCCGTTCCTGTGCCTGCTTCTCATTCGGGGCAACAAGAACCTTGGTGTACGGCTTCCATGCGTGCAGTTCCTGGTACTGCCCCTTTACTTCATACTTCTTCT
>NZ_JAJRBM010000293.1 GCF_028679455.1 Methanospirillum sp.
AAGATCTCTTTTCAGGAAGCACGTGAATATCTTGCCAAATACCCTGAAAAGTACGACGTAGAACCTGGATACAAAATATTTGAGGTCAGACTCATCGGAGTCCCCCCAATCAGAGTAGCAGTAGACGGGGATGCAGTCCTCTTTCCGTTCACCAAACCATGTCATGGAACATTTCTGATCCGGGTTCCTGAAGGCAGGGAAGAGATCGAAAAACTCAGATCCCGGAAGAAATAACAGAGGAGAAAATGAGACCCCATGTTCTGGTAAATGTTGCTGTTTCAGCTGATGGAAAACTCTCCTCGCGGGAGCGGAGACAAATAAAAATATCAGGTTCTGATGACTTTGAACGGGTTGATATCATAAAAGCAGACACGGATGCGATTATGGTAGGAATCGGAACAGTCCTTGCTGATGATCCGTCACTCACGGTGAAATCTGTGGACCGGATCAGGGACCGGATCAATTCGGGTAAACCTGAACATCCGATACGGATCATCATAGACAGCAAGGCACGAACCCCCCCTGAAGCAAAAATACTCCATAAAGGCCTGGGAAAGCGTATCATTTTTGTATCACACGCAGCTCCCGGTGAGCGGATCGCTGCGCTCCAGCCATATGCCGAAATAATCACCGCAGGAGAAAAAGAAGTTGATCTCACTGCAGTTATGGAGTTACTCGGGATCGAGGGAGTTAAAAAACTCATGGTTGAAGGGGGAGGGACCTTAATTGCCGGGCTTTTTAACGCCGGACTGGTAGATCAGCTCAGCATGTATATCGGCAGTATCATTATCGGAGGAACCGGTGCACCGACCCTTGCGGACGGACCCGGGTGGATACAGGAACATGAATTTACCAGACTTGAATTAATCCATCTACAACAGGTGGATGATGGGGTGCTGATCGACTGGAGAGTCAAAACATAATTTTTATTCCCTAAATCAAGCGCCAGTATTGAGAGGAAATATTCCAGCGCATAACATCGGATATGCAAAACCAACTCCCTTATTACCTTTCACGGGAAGGTAATACTACAAACCGGTGGAGCAGAGTGGAAGGTACGATATTTATTGTTGAGGATAATCCGGTTATCAGCGATCTGATATCCTGGAGACTGACCGAACTGGGTTTCACAGTGATTGGATCTGCAGAGGAACCTCAAACCGCCATCGAGAAGTTAGGGCAATTCACCAAGGAAGAGCGTCCAAAACTGGTTTTAATGGATATCAACCTGCCAGGTGAGAAAGATGGGATCATGACTGCTGAGGAGATCCAGAAAAAGTTCTTCATTCCCATCGTATACATCAGTTCGGTAATGGATGATCCAACTATCGAGCGGGCAAAACTTACCAAACCTCGTGGTTTCATTGTAAAACCATTCACCGATAATCAGCTCAAAGCAACGGTCGAAATGGCACTTCAGAAATAGTGGATTTCGGTTCAGAGCATCCCGATATAATTACGCAGAATCTGAAGGCCTGCTTCACCACTCTTTTCTGGATGAAACTGCGTTCCCCACACGGTCCCATTTCGTATTGATGATGCAAACGGATTGATGTATTCGGTTGAGGTTAACCGGTACTGCTCCGGGGTGTCAGCCCAGTATGAGTGGACAAAATAAAAGAATGAACCATCAGGAATATTCGTATAAAGAGGGTCATCATGATGTGACAGGGCAACCTGATTCCAGCCCATATGAGGAATCTTGAACCCGGGGGTTTTTTCAAACCTCCGGACAGTCCCCGGAATCAGGCCAAGCCCTGCAGATAACCCATGCTCTTCAGAGAACTCCATCAACATCTGCATGCCAAGACAGATACCAAGGACAGGCACCTGTCCTTGTGCTTCGAAAAGAGCACTCTTCAGATCAGAGAGTCGTGCCATCCCTTCATGAAACGCCCCAACACCGGGGAGAATGATCCCATCTGCAGCACGAATCGCCTCCAGATCTCCGGTGATACTGACATTACCTCCGACCTTTTCAAGTGCTTTACTCACACTACGCAGATTGCCAAGACCATAATCCACAATCACAATCTGACTCATCAGGAAGACCTCCCTGATCTCCTGCCTCTGCCAGTCTGGGCATCATGCCTGGCAAACGACTCAGGTTCTTCCTGACTCCGGTCATTCCTGACACGCCATGTTCCTTCAGCCATCCATGACTCTGGAAGGTCATGCTTGATACGCCATGCTTCCATCCGCTCCTCCCATTCTTTCCAGAGATCGGGAACATGCTGTTTAATCCGCTCCAAAATGGCCATGTCACTTGCCGGACACATATAACACCCCATTCGATCAACCCCGTGGCGATACATATCGTTGTATGGCGCCTTTTCTCTGAAAATATAGAGCCAGACATGCATCGCAGTCCAGGAATGAATCGGTGCCAGGCAGATCTGATTGCGAACGAAGGCATTTCGCCACACCCGGGGGTTTCTTGCCCGTGAAGCTGACTCATACTTCCTCTGGCCAACAAACGAGACGCACTCATTCCATGTAACTTCGATAAATATTCTGAGTGGCTCCAGTTTAGCTGTTTTACAGCACCACCGGCAATCAACTGCCGGAGGTCCCTGGATCTCAAACTCACGCCAGAACTCTCCCATTGAGTCAACCATGATGCACTCGAGATCATATCGCTCTGTCACCTGCCTGACATTCTCGTAGGTAGAGGGAAACTCCATACCGGTATCGATGAACAGGATAGGCAGTTTCTTGTACGTATTCATCACCACAAGCAAACTTGCAAGACTATCCTTACCTCCCGAATAAGAGATACTGATCGGCAGGTGTTCATAGGGACCAATATGTTCTGCAATGAATTGCCTGGTCGCTGATTCCAGGCGGATCAGTACATCCTTATTTGCTGTTACCACTTCATCCCAGCTAGCGGGGCCGGGAGTGAACTGTGACCGGATATTTTTTCGGCTTCTCACGATCTGTCCCCGCTCCATGGTGGCTGCCTCTGACGCATCCACCTTCATTCTGCCGACACCGGCACACTCACCAGAGCGGGTGAGCATGAAAACCTCATCACCTGAAACAATATCGGGATCACAGGAGACAAAACCAGGAGCCAGCAGACTGGCCCCATCCCTGATCGAAGGGACAGCACCGTCATCCACGATTACATACCTTTTTTCAGGCCGCTGAATGAGGGCTGCCTCGGGTCGGGGAAGTGCATCCCATCTCCCGGTTTCAGGAAGGTACCGCACAGCACCTACCACTGCTCCACCAACCACAATCTCCTCCATCCGGTCTTTGTCAGGAACATTATTGATAAGGGCAATCCATCCGTCAGGGATCAGGGTGATTCCAAAGCGATCAAGAAAGAGATTGTTAATGAAAGAGATATCATCAGGAAATGCCGGTCTTGCATCACCGGGGGGTGTTACCGGAACTGCACGTGTTTCAGATCCACAGGCACACCGATCTGCCATTACCGGTGCATGACAGGTATCACACCAGTGCAGGAGAATTTTTCCATGATAAAGTCCACCCATGCTGGCCTATGAGTTTGTTCTGTTTCCAGATACTGGTTATGGATACCGGCAAACAAAAACTTACTTTATTTCTCTAAAATTCAATCCCGGTTATTAGGATCATCTGTATACAGGGCGAACAGGTATGGTGAGTATCCTGATTCGCATTGAATGCAACTCACATCCAGGCAATTATCGACGCGCCCGGCTGTCATCAGACTGAGGACCATGAGATAAACCGTGAATGATGATTACTGATGAGTATGCATTTTTGTGGTAAAACACCATCCAAAAAAGAATAAAAAATATCGGGTTTTCCAACCCGGGCAGAACAATAACTAGATAAGGCGATGGTCCGGATGATAGAATTAGGTGAACATTCATGCCTCTTCCCCCCCTCGTTCGCCCGGTATCGGTGACCCCGTACCTGGCATGTTCGCCGGTGATCGCGTGTACCCATCCTGCAATCAGGACGCGTGCACATGAGTTGATCCGGGGAACCAGTACTGAGTACGAACAGATTGAAAATCTCTATAATTTTGTACGGGACGGTATCTCCCATTCAGTCGATTCCGGGCAGTCTCGGCTGATATGGAAGACACCACAGGTAATTACTGCAGGTCATTCACTCTGTTTTGCAAAATCTCATCTCTTCGTTGCTCTCTGTAGATCTATCGGCATTCCTGCAGGACTCTGCTATCAGCGACTAAAGAATGAGGATAGTTCCTATGTACTTCATGGTCTTGTTGCAGTATGGATAGAAGATCAGGAGCGGTGGATACGACTTGATCCACGCGGGAATAAACCCGGAATTGAGGCCAGATTTAATCCTGCAGGAGATGAACAGATCGCATATCCTGTTATGGATGATCCGGGTGAATGGCTGGACCCGCATATCTATGCCGAACCCTGGAGTTCAGTTATCCACCTGTATGAAATATCACCGGATGTTGACACGTTCATCAGGGCTTCATCGCAGATACAGCCTCCTTCACGTCATGCGCACCGGCCAAGTTCTTCATTACCGGTACCGGTATAACTATTTTTAACGGTGGTAGGGAAGCCCACGGATAATCGTGAAGACCCGATATACCTGCTCAAGCAGAATGAGTCGCACCAGTTGATGAGGGAATATCATAGATGAGAGAGAAAGAAGTTGATCTGACCGATCCCTGACCTCATCTGACAATCCATGCGGGCCACCGATTATGATAGCGATACGATGAGGGCCCTCTATCTCCCACCTTCTGAACTGATCTGCGAATCTCTCGCTTGAAATCTGGACCCCGCGGGGATCCAGGGCAATCAGATACTCTGCCTGACCTGCTGCTTTAAGCAGGTTTTTCCCTTCCTGCTGGCATGCCCGAGCGATCTCATGAGCACTGGGAGACTCTTTTATCCGTTCCTCAGAGAACTCTACAATTTTGAGGGTACAAAATCCAGATAGCCGTTTCAGATATTCAGCAATGCCATCCCGTAAATATGGCTCCTTCACCTTTCCGATCACATACAGATCGATCTGCATCAGCAATCGTATCTATAGATGATATCATAATGAAAGTATATGCCCCCCGTACTGAATCCCGGTGACAAGGCACCGGCCTTTGCACTCCCGGACCAGCATGGCACCATCCGTTCTAATGCTGATTTTCATGGATCCATCCTCATCCTCTATTTCTATCCGAAAGATAACACATCTGCTTGCACTGCAGAGGCACTTGCGTTTTCAACGGTTTATGAAGAACTCGCCCGACTCGGTGCACCGGTGGTGGGGATCAGCCCCGATAGCATAGAGAGTCATCTGAAATTCGTCCAGAAACATGATCTGAAGCTCACGCTGCTCGCTGATCCTTCACACAGGGTTATCGAGGCCTACGGAGTCTGGCAACTCAAGAAGATGTATGGCAGAGAATATATGGGAGTGGAAAGGAGCACCTTTCTAATCACTCCAGATGGCGCTATTGCAGATATCTGGCACAAGGTAAAGGTCAAGGGCCATATCGAAGAGGTATCTACGAGAGTGAGAAATCTAATCGATGAACTGAGGCGGTAAAGTCAGAAGACCTCTACCCCGTCATCCATCGGCTCGCGCAGACGTTCTCCGGTGAATGCATTGATCTCAATGATCTTCTTTCCTTTTATCTGCCAGATCGGGATGAAAAGTTCACGCAGTTCGAGCGCGATATTACTCCGTTCAGGTGCTACATTCTTTTCCTCATAGTAGATTGCATCCCCTTTGACCTGCCTGGCCTTCACCTTCCTGGTCATGGCCTGGATCAGAAGCCCGGTGATCTTCTCATCTGCAGCCTCCTTATCAATTTGAGGTCTGATCACTTCAGCTCCCTGGGGGATACTCCGACGGGTAACGGTATCGGGATCAATATCTGTCATCGATCCGTTTATTGCGTTCAGAGCACCAACACCGGATCCATCGAAGGAGACATCCTGATCCTTGAACGTGCCAGAACCCCTGCTCGTGTACCGGTAGAGCCAGTAGGGAAGAAACTTGAGGGTTGCAACCCCCGGAACTCCGGCTTTTTCTTCAGCTTCTTCGCGGTGAACACGAACCGGCAGGTGAGGGATCTTAATACCGGTTCCGGAAGTATCTTCAGCAAACTCACGACCATGAACCGGCGCATCTGAATCACCAAGTGGAAGAAGCAACTGTCGCCCAATCACTTTGGAAAGAATAGATTCACCCGCATATCGCGCAAATTCTTCAGCATACCAGACTACACAGTCCGGCCCTTCGATCCCGGGATCAAAGGTGACAAGCAGTTTCTCACAGATCTTCTCTCCCTGATCGCCTTTTACTGTATACTCGGTCTCTGAGAACCGGGTGACCTCATCCTGGTCATCAGAGCAGACCACAACCAGATAGGTACTGCCTGATATGGCAGACAGATCTATTGGCGCGGCTGCGTGGTGCACATCGTATCCTGCTGACTTGAGAATATCGGAAACCGCCCGAACTGCCTTCTCCCTGATCCTCTGTTCCATCATATACAAATTCACTCATAAAAAAGAATATTTTTCTATCTTTATACCGGATTAACTGAGTAATGAGTGATCCTCTCAGGTTTGTCAGCCATCGGATCGAGGATTATGCCATGCAGGTCACCTTCGAACCATCAGAAGGGACCGGGACGGTGGTCTATAACCTGTCACTTATTCATCAGAAGGATCTTGACTACGCGCTATCGGTTTTCAGGGCAACCTGTGAAGCTGGTGTTTCACCCAGCGGTCTGATCAGGGTGCTGAACGAGGGTGAGGATAACGACGGTTACACGATTCCTCCCGGTTTCTGCGGACTGCTCACACTTTGCAGCACTACCCTTGACGGTCTCCTGGTAAAAAGGGGAATTCCCTTTAACCCCATCGGCGGAGGGGTAGTCGAGGTTACGGAGAATATTCCACGCAGGTTTACTCACCTGATCAAGTATGAGTATACTACTATCGATCCGCTGCAGGTTCTGATCTCTCAGGAGATCACTTCAGTCCTGAATGTCATGCGCTCCGGGACAGGAAGTCTGCTCGGCAATATCAGAGAATGCCACATGGAGGCAGAAGACAAAGTGGAAGAGGTGTTGGAGGAACTCAGTGAGAGTTATTTTACCGGAATTCTTGATCTCGGACTTCCCAACACCTCATGTCTTGGTGTGGCAGTGGATCCCCAGTATATGGGGGTAGCAGCCCTGGGTGGGACAAACTGGATGGCGGCCCTGCGTGAAGAGGGGATTTATATCAGGATGCAGGCGATGAAAGGAGTAACTGACATATCGCGAATGCAATTTATCACCGATATGTAAATACTTCCAAGGACATTTACATACCAACATACGAGGATACATATTATGATGGACCTCCCACTCAATAACCCAGATATCAGATCAGGGGATGAGATCCGTTCAGTTCTTGCAGACCCTTCCTGTGTCTGTGAAGGCCCTTTGTACGAGATGTACCGGGCAGTCTGCCACAATAATTCAGATAAGCAGTGGCTTGATTCGCACCATATCAGGTTCGATGTAACCCGTATTCCTTCTCGGACGATCTGCCGTGAATGGATTAAAACAAAGGGGCACTATCATCCCCTTTCTTCTGACGGACTTGCATATCCAGAAATATACGAAGTGCTTGAAGGTGCCGCATACTATCTGTTGCAAAAACGTGATCTATCTGATATTGTCCTGGTCCGTGCAGAACAGGGAGATCTCATCCTGATCCCGCCAGGCTATGGTCACGTTACCATAAACCCGACAGGAATGACCCTGACGATGGCAAATCTCGTCTCTTCTGAGTTCACAAGAGAATATAAACCATACGAAGAGATCAGAGGAGCAGCATATTATGT
>NZ_JAJRBM010000294.1 GCF_028679455.1 Methanospirillum sp.
AAAAACCTGAAAATATCGTGAATTTTGCCCGTGTCAGACAATTCGTCAGACCGGTGTTTCTGAAATGACGAAAGGGAGAAGGATCGTATCTTCGTATCCCGGTTTTTATATCTGGAGAAACAACCATTCAATACCGACATGTCTGACGGAATACAGGGTGATGAACCGGTAACAAAGGTCAATATCGGCCGTCTTACGAATGCCATATTTGCATTTACTCTCCTTCTTTTGTTTAAGAATATAAAGACCCCCTCGTTTAATGATTATGTACAAAATGCCACATCAGAACAGTTCGGCCTCATGCAGTTCTCTGAAATTGTGGGTTTTGTCAACGCTTTTATCATCATCAGCCTTATCTGGATGGTTACCTTTCATATCTTTCATCAGATGCGAAAAGTTGACCGGCATTATATCTATCTCCATTTTTTCCTCCTCATGATGGTGATATTTATCCCTATCAACAGTCATTTGTATGAGATCTTCAATGGAGATTCTCCCTTCTCGTTCTTCTTTCATCTGAACATGCTCATCATCGGCATCCTGCTCATGAGGGAATGGCAGTATGCTTCACGTCACCCGGGACTCCTGCAGGAGGTTAAACCTGAAAGAGCAGGGAATGTCTCCAGAAAGATGTATTATATCCCGGCGACTGCATGTATCGGCATTCTCCTGTCTGTATATGGCCTGTCAAGTACCAGGGATCTCTATTACCTCACGATAATTGCCTTCCTGATAGATTCCTGGATTATTGAGCGGAAAGACTTTTCAATTCTTCCGGGGAGGGGAAGGCCATGAGAGAGTCCGAACCGGTCAGGGTGAGCCCGGTCCCCCAGGATATGCTGGAGATCCTGATGAATGGGGTTTTCGCCTTTGCAATGACTCTTATTGTAAAAAATAACATTCCTTTTCCCTCGGGTTCGGCGGTCGGGGATCTCGATTACTTTATCCGGTATCTTTTCGGGATCTTCTTTGACGGCGTAAGTTTCATCTTTACCTTTATCGTGCTCGCTTTCTTTTATCTCCTGGTTTTTGAGATAATGAAACGTGTATATGTCTTGGACAGGCTTTTTGTATACCTTGATTTTGGATTTATGCTCGCCATCGTCTTCATCCCGGTTTCATCACTGCTCTATAGTTACAGTGATATGCCTGTTCCGTACGGGATCCTGTTTCATATGAATATCATCCTCTGCGGGCTGATTCTTTTCTGTATGTGGGGGTATGCATCAGGGCCCGGAGACCTGATACAACCGGCTGAAGGATCTCATATCAGGAATCTCTCCCTTCGTATCGGAGCATTTTTTCTCACAGCCTGTATCGGATTCCTCTTTGACAGCCAGGAATTTCTCTACGGGGAGATCCCCCTGATGGTTCTCTACCTGATCCCGATTCTGGTATATATCAGGTATTCAGAACCCTGATGTTCGTCTTTGGAAGAATTCCGGTGACTCTGCCCGGCAGAGTTCGAGCCGGGAATTCCTGTACCTGATAGTCTCCGGCATGTCTGTCAATACCTCCAGGCCATTATATACCCGCAGGGTGCAGGCAGTGGTCATCTCGGTCTTTCCGCACGTGACAACATCTACCATGCAGAGCCGGCAGTCTCCATGCAGCCAGGATTCCTCCTCAAAACAGAGATGAGGAATTTCTATCCCCTCACGCATTGCTGCAGACAGAAAGATCTCTCCCTCCATCGCCTGGTACTGGTTTTTGTTAATGGTTATCGTAACCCACCTGTTGTGATCGTTCATCAATGCACTTCTCCTCTCTTGAGTTGCTTCCTCTATCATTTCAGATTTTGTACATGATCGGGTTTCGGCATCTCTTTCAGTCGTCGTAAAACAAACCCCCGGATATCGGAATTAATAGAAAAAAAGACCGGTGCCTGGAGATGAATGTCGGGTATATATGATCAGCGTGATCCGGCAGGGTAATATCGATACATTTAGAATATTGAATTGAATATACTATGGTATGCATAAAATGGATCTGGTGGTATTCATATTTGCCCTGCTCATTGCAGCGGTCTTTATATGTCTCACAACAGAGGCCGTTTCCCTGATAAACCAGTGATTAACCAGGGGGGGCAGTTCTTTTCATCAGGGCTATTCCTGATAATGAGCCTTTTTTCTTGAGCCGGGTACTGTTATAGCAGGAATGATCTGCAAAATTGCATACGGCTTAATTTCGGATTAATCAGAACATGAACATACGTAAAAGTACATGGAAGATGAGATGTTAACCTTCTTATTATAGTGCACTGCATAAGGTTTTAGAATAATCGAAGTGAAACGAAGGTTATTCTAAAGCCTGCATACTAAATGCACTACATAGTTTAAGCCATACTTTTCGGATAAATCCGAAAAGTTTGGCATTATACTATATAATGGTAATTCTAAAAAATTATGCAATATACTGCTTTTCCTGCTTGGGTAAGATGTTTCAACCGTTTTGTCTGGTATTCCAACCATCAGGATCATCTATTCTTTTCTACGGGCAGAGGGTGATCTGATTAAAAAAACGAAAAGATCATCATGTTTTTTCGTGATGTACGGGTTGTCTTCTGAAGCCTTGCAAAACAATCTCGATATTTTGGTGAATTATGAAAAAAATACTCCTGATAATTCTATTTATTATCCTGGCAAGTCTTTTTACGCTCCTTTGTTTTGCCCAGGATGTATCCGTCGGGGAGAAGGAACAGAACCAGACTCCTGATTATAAGACCGTCTTTTCCGATGACGTTGTTCATGAGATCCATATCTCAATAACACCTGATAACTGGCAGAAGATGCGGGATGACATGACGGAAAAATATGGAAAATCCGGGAATCGTTCAATGGGTAATCATGGTCCTCCGGGAGGATTCGGAGATATAACTCCCGATCAGATGGAACAGGGGGAATCCGGAGCACATGCCCCGGGAGGAATGTGGGATATGGGATCGGACGAGGATAATCCGGTTCTTGTTCCTGCCACCGTTACCGAGAATGGCACGGTATGGGATCATGTCGGCATCAGGTTCAAGGGTTCGAGTTCCCTTCAGCGTTCATGGCAGTCAGGCAGCCTGAAGATCTCTTTGAAACTTGATTTTGACAAGTACAAGGATGAGTTTCCGGAGACGAAAGGCCAGACCTATCACGGATTTGAGAAGTTAAATCTCCAAAGTAATGCTGGAGACAGTTCATTTCTTCGTGAGAAGGTAGTGCCTGATATATTCAGGAAAGCTGGTGTAGTTGCTCCGGATACGGCATTTTACCGGGTGTATATTGATTACGGTGACGGACCGGTTTATTTTGGGCTATACACCCTCATCGAAACCGTAGATGATACCCTCATTAAAAACGCGTTTT
>NZ_JAJRBM010000295.1 GCF_028679455.1 Methanospirillum sp.
AGGCAATTTTTATTATTTATAATTTTGAATAATTTGTATGGTGACTGCATGTTTTGGAATTTCTACGGTACAGGATACCCGCGCAATCAGGAAATGGTTATCCGGATCTATAACCGGAAGTTCATAAAAAAAGGGTGCCAGAGTTCAGAGGGTGAGAAAAGGGTTTTTGAAAATTGTGATTCCTGCTTTTGAATAGATAATCTCCCATGGTGCGAGTGAATGGATAGAGTCCTGAATCCTTTGATCGATATCTGATATCTCCATCCGGCAATGAGAAGAACTGACCGATGTGAGTATCTGCTTTGAGGTCTTATCTATATATATTAGAATCCCGGTTCTCTTAAGAACCAGGAAGGTAGTTGGGAAGAGTGATTTCACTTCGTTTTTACCGCATATACGATATTGGAAGGGAGATTGATCTCGATCAGCTCGAACGCGAACTGGCCCGCAGTTATTTCACCGCACGTGCCAGTTTTCTGCGGGTCAACCCGAAGTCTATCATGATGGAGAACCCGCCACTCGTGCTTAAGATGCATGAGGTAAGCGTTGAGCGGGAAGGTATTACCTTTAACCTGCATGTAATCGCCCGGCTGTATGATATCGGAGCAATCAGTCTCTGTTTTTTATTTGAGGATCATGATGCTCCTTCCTCTGCACTGGAGGATACAGCCCTGCTCTTTGCCAGGCATGAAGGGATTTCATCTCTCTTTACGATATACCTGAAGAATCTTGGGGAGATTCTTGGGCCTCATATCACCAATCTCTCTATAGAATCTGATTTCTTTGAAGATTACACAATTTATATCACTGACCGGATAGACAAGAGCATCGATCCAGCGGTTCTGTTGAGTGGTGAACGGACTCATTTCTCACCACAGATGCGTGAAGAGATCGTCAGGAATTCGCTCAGTTATACCACAGATGATGTTGCCATCCTCTCCTACGATTCAGCCCTCCTCTGCAATCCTGAGACCCCCACTGATCTAATTGATCTCATTGAGTTTGCCAACGTGCAGGTACTGGAACTCAGGTACTATGACCGGTTACTGACCAGACAGATGGCAAAGATGTATGATGATATGGAACAGGCAGACCGTATGCCCAGGTTCAGGCGGATGCGCCAGTATCATGCAATCATGTCCCAGTTGATGGAAAGTTATGCAGAGATCTCCGAGATCACCGAAAAAGTCAACAACCTGATCAAGGTCACTGAAGATGTCTACTATGCACGGGTGTATGCAACGGTCCTGAAGGTGATGCGAAGCAGTCAGTGGAGTGAGAGTGTGGGCAGAAAGATCGAGGTAATCCATGAAAACTACTCCATGCTCTCTGAAGAAGTCCGAATTCAGCATTCAAATTTCCTTGAATGGGTTGTGATTATTCTCATCGCGATGGAATGCGTCCTTGGGCTCCTGAGGACCGCTCATTAATCGGTATCGTATTGTAATGCCCTGGTTCACCCAGGGTGCAAACACATGTGATCATGTATCCAAAAAAGTTCAGGAATTTCAAATGCCAGGGATTATAGAAGCAGTACAACTTAGGAAAGCGTATGGTTCCCTTACTGCAGTTGACGGGATATCATTTTCAGTGCAAGTTGGGGAATTATTTGGATTTCTTGGGCCAAACGGAGCAGGAAAGACAACCACCATGAGGATGTGTGAGTGTCTCTCTCCCCGATCTTCAGGTTCACTACAGATCTTCTCTCTGGACCCTGATATGTCTGGCAGAGAGATTCGCAGCCGTCTTGGTGTAGTACCTCAGGAGACCAATCTTGATGATGAACTGACCGTAACTGAAAATCTTCAGATCTACGCCTCGTTTTTTGAGATACCTTCTGAAGAGGCACGGAGCAGAACTGAAGAACTACTTGAGTTCTTCGAACTTACCTCAAAGCGGGATACACTGATCGAACAGCTCTCCGGAGGGATGAAACGGCGTCTGCTTCTGGCACGGGCAATGATCAACCGTCCTGAGATTTTGATTCTCGATGAACCAACAATCGGGCTGGATCCCCAGGCACGTCATCATATCTGGGAACGTCTTCTTCATATCAGAAGTCAGGGCAATACCATTGTCCTGACCACTCATTATCTTGATGAAGCCGCCCGACTCTGTGACCGGCTGGTGATCATGGATCATGGAACCATCCTCGTTGAGGGTTCACCCCGGGAACTGGTTGATACTCATATCGGCATGGATATCGTGGAGGTAGATCAGACTCCGGCAGTACTAGCCTGCCTGCAGTCGCAGTATATCCCTTATGAATCCGGTGGTGAAACTATCCAAATCAGGACCAAAACCCCGAGAGAGATTGCCGATCTTCTGCTGACCGAATGTCCTGGTGTCCGGGTGATTACACGGCCTGCAACCCTTGAGGATGTTTTTCTGATGCTCACCGGCAGGAGACTGCGGGAATGACCCGGTTATTCGGCATCGGGAGAATGGAGTTGCGGAGTGCCTATCATATCTGGTATCGGAACCTGCTCGTATTCAGGAAAAATATCAAGGTTAATTCTCTTCCCCCGTTTATTGAACCGCTGCTCTACCTCGGTGCAATCGGATTTGGTATCGGGACTTATGTCGGAGAAGTGGACGGGATTCCGTTTGTACGTTTCATCGCCCCTGCTGTGCTTGCTGCTTCGGTAATGAATGCATCATTCTTCGAATGTGCCTATGGTACTTTTGTCAGGATGTATTATCAGAAGGCCTTTGACGCAATTATGGCAACTCCGGTTAGCATACGCGAGATTGTGATGGGAGAGATTCTCTGGGGAGCGACCCGCGGGCTGATCTCAGCCGGGGCAATTCTACTGGTCCTCTCCCTGCTTGGCCTCGCC
>NZ_JAJRBM010000296.1 GCF_028679455.1 Methanospirillum sp.
CCCCTTTTTGAAAAACGAGCCTTTATGTATCTCATTATTGAACGTATTAGGTATGTCAATAGTTGAGGATGCCCGTCGAGGCATCATCACCGAAGAGATGAAGACAGTAGCGGCACAGGAAGGCGTTACTGAAGATTATATCCGTCGTGGCATCGCAGCGGGCCATATCGTGATTCCAATCTCACCGTACCGGAAGGTGAAAGCCTGTGGTATCGGAGAGGGGCTGCGCACCAAAGTAAACTGCTCAATCGGGACTTCCTCAGATATAGTTGATGTAGACATGGAGGTCGAGAAAGCAAAGGCAGGAGAGCGGGCAGGAGCCGATACCCTGATGGAACTCTCGACCGGCGGTGACTTCTTCGACATCCGCAGACGGGTAGTTGAAGCAACCAGCCTGTCCGTAGGATCAGTACCCCTGTATCAGGCTTTCATTGAGGCTGCACGAAAAGACGGAGCAGTCATCCATATGCGTGAAGATGATCTCTTCAGGATCACCGCTGAACAGGCGAAACTCGGTACGAACTTCATGGCAATCCATACCGGGATCAACCGGATAACTCTTGAACGTCTCCAGCGACAGGGCCGCCACGGAGGACTCTGCTCCCGGGGAGGGGCATTCCTTACGGCATGGATGCTCCATAACGACAAAGAGAACCCACTCTTTGCAGAGTTCGATTACCTTTGTGAGATCCTGAAAGAGCATGAGGTCACCCTCTCCACCGGAAACGGGATGCGTGCCGGAGCAGTGCATGATGCTACCGACCGTGCCCAGATCCAGGAACTGATCATCAACGCCGAACTCGGAGACAAAGCCCACGAACAGGGCATCCAGGTGATCGTTGAAGGTCCGGGCCATGTTCCGCTTGACGAGATCGAGACGAACGTCAAACTGATGAAGCGTATGTCAGGGAACAAGCCATTCTATATGCTCGGACCTATCGTTACTGATATCGCACCAGGATATGACGACCGGGTCGCAGCCATCGGCGCTGCGATGTCATCCTCATATGGCGCAGACTTCATCTGTTACGTCACCCCTGCAGAACATCTCGCACTGCCAAATATGGAGGATGTGTATGAAGGAGTGATGAGCAGCAGGATTGCTGCCCATGTCGGCGATATGATCAAACTCAAGAAACGGGATCAGGATCTCGCTATGGGTCATGCACGCCGCGACCTCGATTGGGAAGCACAGTACAGCCTTGCCATTAATCCGGAACGGGCCAGGAAGGTCAGGTCAGAACGCATGCCAGCAGATCGCGAAGCCTGCACCATGTGCGGCGACTACTGTGCTCTGAAAATTGCAAACAAAGTGATTAAGAAACTCAATTAATCACTGATTATTCTGGCACCAGGAGTAGAGTAGTAACCTGATGCCATCCCGAATCCTTTTCTTGCTTTCCTACTCCTTATTTCCTGCTGCGACAATACCATCCCTATGCTCCAAAAACGGATATCATGCCCGACATCAGGTGAAGGAGATATTCTGGACATCACCAGTATTATCAGAGATCTGGTCACCGGATCTGAAGTTAAGACAGGGATATGCTCCTTGTTTGTCTCCGGATCAACAGCAGCACTAACCACCATCGAATATGAATCAGGAGTATTGAAAGACCTGATCCGTGCCCTTTCGATACTGGCTCCTTCAGATATTGCATATGCGCATGATTCCAGGTGGGGCGATGGGAATGGGAGATCTCATGTAAAGGCATCGCTGGTTGGTCCATCACTGACCATCCCGGTAATGGACGGGGACCTGGTACTGGGAACCTGGCAGCAGATTGTACTGATAGAACTGGATACCCGGGCAAGAAGGGATCGGAACGTACTGGTCACCATAATAGGAGAATCAAATAATTCAGACCTGTAACCGTGGCATGGACGACAAAAAGATAAAGAAGATTATTCAGGAGGCCAAAGGCACCCCGCATATCGATTAATCAAGGGGGACGGTCTCAAGGTTCGAAACCAGTTCCCACACACGGGTTCGGGCGTGCATCGGCATATTGGAATCATTGCTGATCTCGTCAATCTTGGATATCGCTTCGGCCGCCCGCAGGCCAACCAGTTTATCTTTATTTTGTAAAAGGGTTCGTGTCTCGTCAGCGACCCGCCTGATATTGCGCGGAATCGTTCCGTCATCAATAATGGCGGAAAGCATCTGGATACAATTATCTACAGTCTGTTCAGGATTAGGCATGCTATCACCCGTGAGAAAGCTTCTCTTATTATTACCTACGGACCATCATAAAACTATAGTGAAATATCCATGAGGAAACCTGATGAGATCATGGCAGAGTATCTCCTGAAAGGAGGGAAGATGCTTGCAAAACCATGCCCGGATTGTGGATCCCCACTCTTCGAATACAAAGGCGAAACCTCCTGTGTTGTCTGTAAAGAAACAAACCCCACCGTAGAGGCAGAGAAAGTCATGGAGGCACCAGTTGCACCACTAGTAGGAGTATCTGCAACTACCAGTACAAGAACAACCAATCCTCTTCCCGCAGGTGAGCTGGATGAACGGTTTGTATGTACCCTGAAATCACTGCTCACCAGGATCGAAGAAGAGAACGATACAAGAAGACTGACAAAGTTAACCCGTGCACTTCGGGACGTGTCAGAAGCCTATGCTATGATTAGTCCGGGATATCAGGGATACGGTAACCGCGAGAGTTCATAAATCCGCTCTGCTTTTTTTGCCCCGATACCAGGAACCTTGAGCAGTTCATCCCGGTCTGCCTGGATGACTGCCTGAACCGATCCAAATGCATCAAGCAGGGAACGGGCATGTTTTAATCCGATATCCTGAAAGGCAGTGATTATCGCTTCCTGTGCCTCATGATTGCCCTGATAAGTTCTCGTTTGTGGCCCACGCTCAAGGGTTCCTTCTTCAGACTCACGACGCGCAAGAACCATCAGTAGTTCAGCAGTCTCCTGAGGGCCGGAAGTGGTGAACAGAGTCACCCCGAAGTTGATCCCGATAGCAGCAAGTGCCCCCCGGATTGCATTCGGATGAATATCACGCTGACTGTACAGATCACTCCCCTCTATGATCAAAACCGGTTTGATGCAGTTTGCAGCCATCTGTCTGATCTGACCAAGCAGATCGCGCTCGATCAGAGTATCCACAAAATCGCGGGTTGTCTTGCGTTCAACCAGGATCCGATCACCAATCCGGTAGTCACCCATCGTCAGTCGTTCGAGCCTGATCCGTGCACCTGCAGCAGAGAGACACTCTGATACTTTTGAGACCAGTTCACGATCATCAACCACCACTTCAGGACCGAAGTACTCCTCCTGTTCAGCACGGTCCCGGGCCGCCTCAGTAGGACTTATCGAAAGGGCAGACTGGATCTCCCCTTTCATCCTCTTCCCCAGCCCTGACATCTGTTTGGCCATGGCCCGCTCTTTTCTGACCGAGGTAAACCGGGATATCTCATCACTCGTGCCGCGAGTTACCATCACGATGATCCTGCCGGTCCCGTGCCTGCCGGTTCGACCCTTTCGCTGGATACTCCGGATCTCGGATGGAACCGGCTCATAAAAGATCACGACATCGGTTGAGGGGATATCAAGACCCTCTTCACCGACCGATGTTGCAACCAGCACCCTGAACTCACCTTCCCTGAAACGTTTGAGTGCTGCGATCTGCTTCTTCTGTGAGAGGCCTTTCTCTCTGTCTTTGGTGGCCTGGCCCACAAACCGTTCAGCAGTGATCCCCTTGGCAGCAAGCATCTCCACAATCATCCTGACGGTATCCCGATAGGTTGCAAAGACGATCACCCGGCTTTCAGGCTGCTCATCAAGCACCTGCTCAACCAGCGACGGAAGAGTCAGGAGTTTGGGATGGCACTCCTCCTGCCACCCTTCTGCCCGGCTTAGCAACTCAGTAAACCTGGGATCCTCTGCGATGCGCTTACTTGCCTTTGACCCGCCTGCAGCCTGCCCTTCGGCAGCCAGTTTCTGCAGGTATCCCTTCAGTACCAGGCAGCCTTGTGACTCGGCAAGCCCGACCGCATGACGAAGCTTCATGCATTCGGCATGGATGCTTGCCGCTGCAAATCCGGTTGCGTCGCGTTCGGAAATACGCTGCTGAATGAGGGCATTGAGCTCCTGCAACGCCTTCATGGAGAGACTCTTCCGGTCAGGTGCAGGAAATCCCATCTCTTTGAGTTGAGAGAGTCGATCCTCGATCAAACCATAGAGGCTGGTAAGACAGGTCTTGAGTTCGTCAGGAAGGTTGACATGGATGATCTCAACCTCCTTCTCATGAACGTAGGGTTTGACATCAGGATCCAGTTCAGACCTGGTCTCCACATGGGTGATATGCAGGTTCTCCACAATACCGGCAACCTTCTCCTGGTTTCCTCCCGGGGATGCCGTCATGGCAAGAACGAGCGGCTGCGTTGCTGTCTCCATATACCGCTGGATAAGAAAGACATAAGCATAGTTGCCAACCGCACGGTGAGCTTCATCCACCACTAACAGCGAGACATCACGGAGTGAGTACCGCCCGGCAATCAGATCGTTCTTTACAACCTGGGGAGTGGCAAGGATCACGGTTGCAGCATCCCATTCTGCAGTCCGGACTGCAGGTGCCGCCTCACCGGTAAAGATCACACATGTCCCTTCCCCTGCATCGGGGATGGTAAGAAGTGATTGAAAATAACGAAGATGCTGCTCAACCAGGGGTTTTGTCGGGGCAAGCATCAGCACTTTGCCCCCGGTGCTATAGAGTCGCGATGCTGCAACGATAAGCGCTACCGCAGTCTTCCCCAGACCCGTAGGAATAACCACCAGCGTATTACTGTCAAGAGCACGCATTGCAATCGAGAACTGGTATGTCCGCTTCTCGAGGCTGTTCTGGGCAATAAAAGGGTGGTTAATATATTCCATCAGATTCAGGGTTATCCGCAGAGATCTGCAAAATTATGCTGACCCTTGATAAGGCCGGAGATGAGCAGGGGCAGGTCCCCGATCTTCACCCGCACCTGCTTCATACTATCACGGTCACGAAGGGTGACGGTCTGATCCTCTTTGGTATCATAATCGATGGTGATGGCAAGCGGTGTGCCGACCTCATCCTGTCTGCGGTACCGTCTCCCGATAGCACCAGAGTCATCATACTCTGCCAGGATCTCATGGGCATGCAGTGTGTGGGTGATCTCCCTGGCAATCGTATCAAGACCATCACGGGTCATCAGGGGCAGTACTGCTACCTGAACCGGTGCAATACGGGATGGGAACCGCATGACCTTTCTGATCTCTCCCTCAACCTCCTCTTCATCAAACGAGTGCTCAAGGACTGCATAGATCATACGATCGATCCCGTAACTTGGTTCAATCACATGCGGCCTGACATCAGTACCGCGGACATCAACATCCTGCTCGGTGATCTCAAAGAGATGGGATGGCACGAAATATTCTTCCCCATCCACCGTAACGGTGGCACCGTCAGGACCAGGAGCCACCGTTGCAAGTGCATCAGCGATGGCTTTCGCCTTACCGCGGTACTGAGGACCAAGTACCCCCATATTGGCAGAGATCACCCTGCGACGCTCACGTTTCGGTTCAGCGAACTGGACATAGACCGTGAACGAGTCACCGCTCCCTTCTGCATGAGCTTTGAGATCATAATCGGTCCGGTCAGCAATCCCAACGGTCTCCACCCATCCAAACCGCTCGGATCGGATCTCCGCATCCCAGCAGTCTTCAGCATAATGGGCCCTTTCATCAGGAAGATGTTGCCTGAAACGGAGCTTTTCTGGTTTGACCCCGATGGAGGTGAGGAGATCATGGGTGAGGGCCAGGTAATACGCGACATATTCATTTGCTATTACCTTCTGTGCAACTGCATCCTTCATGGTATAGACCTTCGCTTCTCCCCCGGCCTGCTGCTGATCAGATGAAAAGAGGGGAAACGAATAATCCGCGTACCGGGAGAAGTTCGGGTGATTCTTCTCTTCAGGATGGACAAAGATCTCGGCTTCAGCCTGGGTAAACTCACGAAGCCGGATCATCCCCTGACGTGGAGAGATCTCATTCCGGTATGACTTACCGATCTGGACGGTCCCAAACGGAAGGCGATCCCGGTAGAACCTCAGGAGACGACCAAAGTCAACAAATATCCCCTGGGCAGTCTCAGGCCTGAGATATCCTTTTCGCTGGGAACCGGGTCCGATTGAAGTCTGGAACATGAGGTTAAATGCAAAAACCTCGATGTTCTCAAGTTTTTCCCCACAGGCAGGGCAGGGAAGGCCGGTGATTGCTTTCTGAAGTGCTGCAGCATTCATCACCGAGGCATCAGGGACATGATGTGCTTCTGCCACATGGTCAGCCCGCAGATACTCTTCACATGCAGGACACTGGCACATCTTGTCTGCAAACCCGCCGACATGACCTGACGCAACATAAATTGCTTCCTGGCCGATGGTGGGACACTCAATCTCGTAGTATCCTTCTGACACGACGTAGAACTGACGCCAGAGGTTCTCAATCCTCCGCTTAAGCAGGGTGCCGAGCGGACCATAGTCAATAAAGCCTGCTACCGAACCATAACACTCAGAAGATGGCCAGACAAAACCCCGCCGTCTGGCGAGATCAATAACCTGGTCGTATATATCGTTCTCAGGAACCTGCGACTTCTTATCTGACTTTGAAACCACCGCGAATGACACCTCAATATTCGAAATATCTTAACATATTGGTAAATTCAGAGCATATAGATTCCGGAGATGACGGGCAGCTGATCCAGGAATATGCCGGGCCATCTGAAAACCTATAGATATTCCCTGATGATGGATGCATGCCATCCCGCTGACAGGTGAAAATCCAGCGTCATATCAGGTCAGTTATAATGATTATCGGTCTATTTTCAGGAAAAATCCAACAAACTTAAATAATTTAAACGGCATCTATATCGGTATCCCTACCAGTGTGATTTCTCATGCCTGAAGAGATTCAGAAAAAAGAACAACTTTTACAGTTGTTCACCAATATGACCGGCAACACCCAGATTGTGGAGCCGATGAAGAAGATTCATGGCACACTCCGTGATAGTGATGCTGTCGAGCGGGAGATCGCACTTATCATGCGTGAACTTCTCGACCAGGGGATCTTCAAGACGAAACTGCGTCCCATTCAGTTAGCCAAGCTGATCTGTGCATATCATTCGGGTAAGAATGATACCGAGATAGCACGTGAACTGGGAGATGAAAAACTCTCCAAGACCGTTGCCAGGGCACGGGTCAGGATGAAACTTTTCCGGGAACTCGACTTTAAGATGCCATTTGATAGGTTCAAGATGGAAGAACTCATGACCTCCGGGAAGACCATGAAGGAGATCAGTGAGCTACTTGGCATCAGCCCTTCCACCCTGCGTGAATACCGTCATGTGCTTGAGGCGATGATAGACCATGACATGGACCGGTACATCGAGCGGATCAAGGATGTCATGGAAGATCGGGATCTGACCGAGCAGATGACCACCAGCGCAACCAAGGATGCATTTGGTGAATCTATTGATATCACCGAGGCAGAA
>NZ_JAJRBM010000297.1 GCF_028679455.1 Methanospirillum sp.
GCTCCAACCTTTCGGGAGAAGAGACCTCCGTTTGCAATCGCTACAAATCCTGCCCGGTCGATGAGTGCTTTTGCTTCGGGAGTGATATCTGAGAAGTAGGTTGGCGACCCGATGATGATGCCGTCTGCTTCCACCATCTTATCAATGCAGTCATTTATTGCATCCTTCTTCAGGGCACAGTGCCGGTCCTGTTTTTCAAAACACTTCATGCAGGCGATACATCCGTGGATCTCTTTTCCCCCGATATGTATCAGTTCGGTCCTGATTCCCTGCTCTTCAATCTTTTTCAGAGCGTATCCGATCAACCGTGCAGTGTTCCCTTCTTTATGCGGGCTGGTATTAAAAGCAACTACAAACATCTGATTCACCGTGCTGATTCTTATATACTGGTTATGTTCTCATTCTAAAGAACTGGATCACAGGTACTTGTAAACCCGGAGTTACAGAGTGATACAAAACCTAGTACCTTTATCTTTTCCCTCACTTTCAACCGTGATCTTTCCTCCGTACAGACTTATGATTCGTGAGACGATTGCAAGTCCGAGTCCGCATGATTCCCGGTCATGGCGTGAGTTATCCGCACGGTAAAACTCATCAAAGACGCGTTTACACTCTTCAGGGGTGAGGCCGACACCGGTATCCTGTACACAGAGGCTGGTTCTTCCCCCGGTACTCAGAATTCTCATGGTGATCGTTCCCCCTGCCCCGGTGTATTTTACTGCATTTGAGATGAGATTCATGGCCACCGTCTCAGCATGGGTGTTTGCCATAAAAATCCTGGTATCGCCGGGGATATGGTTCTCCACGATGAGTCCTTTGTGTTGTATCTCATGACTGCTGTCAAGGATCGCCTGATCAAAGAGGTCTTTGGCGATCACACCATCAGGATTGACCGCATTGGGAACTCCTTCAAGTCGTGAGTACGCGAGTACCATCGTGACAACTCGTTTCAGCCGCTCTGCATTCCGGTATACGATCGTCAGGCATTCATGCAGGTCAGGGTCAGAGACTCTTGATACTGCATCAGGCAGGAGTGCCATAATCGGAGTGAGCGGAGTTCTGAGATCATGACCGATCTGGGTGATGAGATCACTTTTGATCTGGAGCAGCCGCATAACTTCTGCAGTCCTTTCCCTGACCCGTTCATCAAGTTCCTGGTTTAATCGAATCAGGCTGGAAGAGAGATGATCCAGTTCAGAGTTTTTTTCTTCGAGATCGCGGGCATAGGTCAGGATCTTCTGTTCAGCCTGTTTTTCAGACTCAGTATCCCGAATTGTTGCATGAAGTATCTCTTCACCGTTCATCAGCAGACGGGTCAGTAGTACTTCAACCGCGATGATCCGTCCGGTCCGGTCACGCACTGCCCACTCAAACCGGTCAGAACCTGACTGTATTGCATTCTGAAGATGCTGCTCTGCATAATCCTCTCCCTGCGTTCCGTTGGGCAGAATATCAGGTGCAAGGGAAGTGAGCGGGAGCGAAGAGAGTTTTTCTCCAGTGATGCCGGTGAGGGCTGCTGCGGCTTCGTTGCCTGATCTGATAATCCCCTGGGATATAAGGAGTGCCGGGTCAGCAGATTGCCTGAACAACTGAAAAAATACGTCGTTCTCTCTCCAGCCAGTCATGAATCCTTCTCCATGATCCGAATCCTGTTCCTATCATTGATTATCTCTCTGTGTATCCCTATGAGGGTATCTGCCCGGAGAGATCCTTTCAGATCTCCCCGTGGGGTGCGGTAGGGAACCGGTATCTCCCTTGGGGTACCGTGATCACGAACCTGGCACCTGACCCCGGTATTCCATCTTCGATGATAGCGAGTCCGGTGATCTCCAGAACTTCTCTGATGAAAAATAGCCCGAGTCCGGTGTTATTTCCATATCCTCTCGTAAATATGAGTACCTTTTCCTCTACTGGCACTCCTCTTCCGTCATCCTCATAGATGATCAAAAGATCTGTCCCTTCCTGTTTCAGGCTAACGGTTATTGAGGAGATACTGCCGCCATGCCGGATCGAGTTCTCAACCAGATTAAAAAAGACCTTGGAGAGCATCGGATCTGCGTAGATCTCCACCGTCTGTTCCGGAGTTATCAGCGTGAGATCGGAGAGGATATGCATGATACCCGGACTGTGCAGTACCTTGCCAATCTCCTGCCAGGTCGGAGATGTCTGGCCGAGATCTTCGTATTCTCTGGTAAACTCGATCAGGGTCTGGATGGATCTTCCTGCCTCGTTGATCATCATAGCCCTCTTCTGAAGAACAGGGTTGGATATGTCCTGTATAAAGATCTCAGAGATTGCTGATATTACCTGTATCTTGTTCAGAATATCATGCCTGGTGATACTGGAGAGGAGATTGAGTTTTTTATTAGTCTCAGCCAGTGAACCAGTGATCAGTTCGAGTTCAAGGTTTTTCTTGGTAAGCGTTTCTTCAAGTTGTTTGCGCTGGGAAAAGTCTGCAAACGAGATGAAGAATGCATCCTGGTCAAGGTACCGTATTTTTCGGATCGAGGCATAAACCCAGAATTTTCGCCCGTCTGCGGTCTGCATCTGCATTTCAATATCATCAATATTCTCTTTAGTATGAAGAATCTCAAGAACCCGCTCCCGGGTGTTCATATCCACATAGAATCGGTCAGTCTTTTGTCCAATGAGTTCCTCAGCGGTAAGATGAAACTGCTGTATCGTCCGCTGATTTATCAGCATGATGATATTGTCCTGCGCCCGGGTGATCACGATGGGAAACGGAGCTCCATCCACGATTTTTTCCACCGTTCTTCACTCGTTCTGATCTCCTGCTCTAGTTTTTTCTGAATCGTGGTGTCGGTCAGCAGGATCAACCTGCCTTCAAGGGTTCCTGATCCAGCGTAAAGCAGGTCCATACTGGCATCAAATCTCCGCTCCCCTTCCTGATCTCGTTTTACAATCTCGCCCCGGGTCTGACTCGAAGAACAGAATGCAATAAACTCCGGCCAGTCCGCTGCGATTGAGGTAATTCTCTTCCCTACTCCTCCATGAGTGGTGTCTCCAAGGAGTGATCCTGCTGCCGGATTTAGATCTGCGATCTTTCCGTCTGTACTCAGGACGATCATAGGCATACCCATCTCCTCGATCACCCGACTTCGTGCAATCGGAACCAGATCCAGGAATCCGAATTTGAAAAGAGCGATGATATATATTATCCCGATGATCCACAGAAAGACCGGTGCAGGATTTACGTTATGAATCGGAGTAATCCGCAGCTGGAAGAGGATATCAAGTACGGAAGGAGCCATCAGAGCGATGAACAGAAGGATTCTCTGTTTCAGATAGATCCGGTGGGTTCCCACCTGCATCACTACCAGCAGCAACAGTCCGGTCATGATGAGCAGGTATGAATACACGACGAAGATCGTGTACCAGGGCCCATTGATCATGGTCAGTGTCGGGAGCGGTCCAGAGAGATCAATCTCGTAATTATACCTGAACAGAGTATGATACCTGCTCGTAATAGCCAATAATGCCGTAATGATGGGAATGATCAGGAGTGCTTTCCATCTCCACCCCCTGATCCATCTGGTTTTATCCAGGAATGCCAGGATCAGCCAGAGTTCGACTACTGAAAAGAACGGGTTGACCAGGAATCTGATCTCCTGCCAGAATATTTTAAGAGAAAGAGTGGTAGTCGACAGATCCAATGCATAATCCAGTGACCAGTACGCAGCAAAGAACATCAGAATCTGATAGGGCAGAGCCGCCGGATTATCATGAAACCTGCGGGTATACAGCCCGAGCCCGATCATGAACGATGCTGATCCAATCAGCATCAACAGGAATAGAAACGGTACAATCTCACTTACTATGGCCGGCATATCACGTGCTCACCAGCCTGGATCTCACCAGATTCCCTACATGCATCAGCCATCCCCACCTGACATTGCTGATACAATACCTGTATGCGGCGAGTATATGAATCTGATCCCGTTTCCGGTAGGGATCCCAGGTTCAGGATGGAGAGTCAGGGAACCAGATTCTAAATGTTGCTCCTTTCCCGATCCCTTCACTGGATACTCTGATGGTCCCCTGATGAAGGGATATGATCTGCCTGACAATGGGCAGGCCAAGACCTTTGGAGGAAGGGTCTTTGCGTGCCATATCACCGGTGGTAAATTCATCCCAAATCCGGTCAATCTGGGTTTCTGCAATTCCGATCCCGGTATCTGCGATAGTAATCTCTATTCCGTTCTTCAGTCTGATGGCAGTGATACGGATCAAACCCTTGTAGACATTGTACTTTACTGCGTTGTTGATGAGATTGCTGAAGAGTTGCCTGGCATGGGCCCGTGAGGCATTGATGGTAATTTCTTCAGGTATATTCACCTGGATGTCCAGTTCTTTCTGCACTGCCATGAATGAGTTTGCTTCTATTGCTTCGTCGATTAGTATCAGGAGTGAATATGTGGTGTAGTCAGTGATCAAGAACTGTTTGTTGAGCTGTGAATAATAGATGATATCCTCAACCATCTTCTGCAGGTTCTGGATACTGGTACCAAAAATCTCAAGCAGGGATTTTGCGTCAGGATCCTGAATACCAATGGCGAGAAGGGGAAGCATGGCAACTACCGGGGTCAGCGGAGTACGCAGATCATGAGCCAGTTGATAGATGAATTCGTCTTTTTGTTTCAGAAGTTGGTCGATCTCAACCCTCTTTTCCTGCCCATCCCTGATCTGTTCCCTGAGTTGTTCTTCGATGGTTACGATCCTGGTGATCAGTTCAGTCCGGATTGTTTCAAGATCGGTATTGCGCCGTTTGAGATCTTCAATCTGGGTATGGAGTCTTGCTTCAGCCAGTATCATCTCTGAGCAGTTCCGGCTGCTCATGAGGACTCCATGGATTTGCGGATCGTTGAGCAGGTTGGTTGCTATCGTCTCGATATAGATGTATCCGTCATGTTTGTGCCGGTGCCGGTATACTATTCTGGTCTGAACCTCCGGCACCGCAATCAGACGATCAATCGCCTCCTGCACCTGAATGAGGTCATCAGGATGAATAACCAGGGAATCAAACGGCTCACCGATCAGTTCTTCTGGCAGGTATCCGGTGATTCCCGTAACTGATTCACTTACAAAGACCCGTGTCTGGTTGTGATCTAGTACGGTGATGATATCTGCCGAGTTTCTGATGAGCAACCCTGGTTGCTCCTCATGGTTCATGGTCGTTTCCCGCCTCCCAAAGAACTGACTAATTGAGCAGATGATACACTGAGAGATCCGGTCTCCTCCAACCGGATGCATCTGATACCCACGGCGTTCCGTGCGGTTTATTCTGGTGCTTCCGGGGCAAGAAGGATGATTCCCTCTTCCACCCCGGTATTTCTCTATTGTACTTCATCACTATCCGGTAAAAGGCATACCTGTCCGGTTAGATCGGAACCCGGGTATGAGAAGGTCGGTTAGTTCTGTTTCCCGTGTGTACCTCATGCAGATGTATTAAAAATCAGAACGGAATTTCTTATTCAGGGATCCGGTATTTATCTGGGGGAACCAGAATCTCAAATCTGGCCCCTTCTCCTGGTATCCCTCTCTCTCTGATAGACAGATTTGTCACATTCAGTATCTCCCCGCTGAGAAACAGACCTAGTCCGGTCCCTAGTCCGAAGTTTCTGAGAAAAATCTTTTCTTTGAGATCCTTGGGAACTCCCATTCCGTCATCTGCAACGGTGAGAACCAGCATGTCAGGTGTAACTTGGTATCCGGTTTTTATGGTAGTTATCGTAGTACCATACCGAACAGCATTATCAAAAAGATTATACAAAACTTTCTCAAAGAGGGGATCTGCAAGAATTTTAACCTTGCCAAACCCGTTCTCGATCCTGATCGTTCCGGTGTCGATCATCTGACTGATCCTGGTTACCGCCTCAGCAGGTGATATCCATTGCGCAGTGTTTACTCCCAGGTTCTGGTAGTAACCGGTGAATGCCACCAGATCCGAGATGATAGTAGCCATCTCCTCCACTTTTCTGAGCATGGCTTTATTTTCTGCAGGATCCTCATCATCCGCTATGAGTGAACAGTAGAGTTGGAGTGCCGTTACTTTATTCAGGATATCATGTCTGGTGATAGAAGAGAGGAGATTTAGTTTGGTATTTGCCCGCTCAAGTGCTTCATGCTGTGCTGACCGCTCTGAATTATCCCTGATTATGGCGATTAAGCCGGTGACGACCCCGTTTTTATCGTGTGTAGGTGCCGAATGGATCTCTGCCGGAAATGAACTCCCATCAGCACGGAGCAACCGGTACATAATGGGATGTGCCTGTTCACCCCTCATATGCTGTGCGATGCACTCATATGCAAGATGCCGGTCTTCCGGGGCGATAAATGAGAGCATCTCCCTACCATAGACTTCCATATCGGTGGGCAGGGAGAACATCTTCCACGCTCGGGGTGATGCATACACCACTATCCCCCTGATATCGGTGATGACGATGACATCAGGAGATGCCTCGATAAATGACTGGTAGAGTTTATCGGGAGTTAGCAGTTCTCCTGGAGGGAGTCCCTCAGGTACGGTGTTCCCGAAAAATGCAGAAATGTGCCCCGGTGATGTCTGAAATGCATAGATCTCAAACCTTTGACTCTTTTCATTCTCATGGAATCTTACCGGAAGAGAGCAGGATGCTTTTCCCGTTTTTGCAACCTCTGAAAACAGGGATGGAATGCCTTCAGCTGCAAGGCCTGGAAATACCTCCTCAAGCGGTCTGCCTCTCTTGTCATTGGTAGTAATCCCGAGTATCAGATCTGCTGCCTGGTTAGCATCTACAAAGATGATGGTTCCATCCTGATTGATCTGGTAGCAGTGAACACCCCAGGGAGCCTTGGCAATGATGCGGCTACACCTGAGTTCATCCTCGCTATCACTTTTTCCCGGCCTGCTTGTCCGGGTATCAGGGATATCATGACCGGGGGAAACTCTTGTCACCGCTGATTCATGGATGGGGAATCGCTCTGATTCCTGCTGATCAGGGCTCTCCGGATGCTCTTCATGGATTCTGCTGGTTCCGGGAGGGAGACCCCCGGCCTCCTCCCTCTCTCCGGTCATATCGTGAATGGCCCTGCCTGCATGCCTGCGCTTTATGGCCGCCTTCACGGTCTCGGTGAGCTCGCTAAATCTGACGCCGGTCTCTCCCCCTTTCTGCAGGTAAAAATCGGCACCGTTATTGATCGCCCTGATTACCACCTCTTCCTTTCCCCGGGCAGTAAAGAGAATGAATGGTATCTCACTGATTCCGGGATCAGACCTGACGGCAATGAGCAGTTCTACCCCATCCATTCCCGGCATCTGGTAATCAGCGATGATTGCATCATACCGTCCTGTTTTGAGTAGTTTCAAAGCCTCAGATCCTGAGCGTGTGGTCTCTACGATCAATCCTCCCGATCGCTCTAAAAAGGTCTTACAGAGGCTGAGGAAACCGGGTTCGTCATCTACATACAGGATCCGCGAAGCAGACTCAATCATCAGATAAACAAGAAGGGATGTATTGGTGGTATATAGATTCCGGTGTGCTCCGATACGGTATCAGTTCTGATAAGAGATCAAGAGCAGAAATCAGAGGTCATGGGGTATCTCCATAGTTCCCCTGATGAGTGAGAAGATTATCCCGGTTATGCAGAGGAGGGTGAAGAAGAGAAACCCGAAATGAAGAGCAGCAATAAACTGGGGGTAATATGCCGGTGTGATCTGAACCGGACCAATATAGATAGCAAAGAGCATCGTTGCAAATCCCATCGAGAGCATCTGACCGAGTAGTCTCATGGTTGAGGTTGTACCAGATGCAACCCCGTAATCGTGTCTTTCAACAGAACTCATGATCGCGTTCGTATTTGGGGAGGTAAAGAACCCGAATCCGGTTCCCAGGATGAGCAGACTGAGGATGATGTACCATAAGGGGGTTGCATCAGTGAGGAATACCAACAGAAACAGACCGACCGTAGTCACAGCCATTCCTGCTGATGCGACCCGTCCCGGATCCATCTTGTCTGAGAGTCTTCCTGAAAAGACAGAGACTATCGCCATAACAACAGGCTGGGCTATCAGGATCAGTCCGGCATGTTCAGGAGAGAATCCTTTGGTGTACTGGAGATCCAGGCTGAGCAGAAAGGTGACGGCATAGGTAGCACTGTAGTTGATAAGTGCTGCGATGTTTGAGAAGAGAAACACCCGGTTTTTAAAAAAAAGATTGACATTCAGGACCGGGAATTTATTTCTGTTCTCATACCAGGCAAATACTCCTGCCAGGATCAATCCGGTTACGATCAGTGATACTGCCGTGGGCTGGGGGAGAATGGAAAAGCCGTACATTACCATAACGAGTGAAATTCCGTAGAGTATCGTTCCGATAAGATCGAACCGTTCTCCTTTACATTCCACCCATTCTCCATCCAGCTTCCAGCGGATCATGAGTACAGCCAGAATACCGATGGGAACATTGACCAGGAAGATACTTCGCCATCCCAGATATGAAGTCAGGACTCCACCAAGGAAGGGACCTACTGAAAGGCCGAGGTACACGAAGGAGATGTAGAGGCCAAGAACCTTCCCCCGTTCCCCTGGTGAAAAGATCCCGGTCAGGATCGCCATCGCGGTGCCGTATATCATGGATGCGCCAAGTCCCTGGATCACCCTGATCAGGATAAATGTCCCGGTCGTAGGAACCATAGTCATGACCAGCGAGGCAACGGTGAAAATGATGATTCCCCCTTCGTACACCTTTTTTCTCCCGTAAATATCGGCAATCCGTCCGAATGGGACGAGGAAAAGGGCTGATGCCAGGAGGTATGCGGTTGCTACCCACGAGAGCGATATGGCATCCATACCGAACTCTACCCCAATCGTAGGAAGTGCAATATTAACTGCTGATCCATCGAACGGAGTCAGAAACCCGGCTAGTAACGCGATGAAGATGACGATCCTCTTTCTGGTCCGGTCAGGATCCGTTCCATTGGCAGGTGGCGTATAATTCATATGGATCTACCCGTTTTCCACGAGCTATGCTGCATCATATTCAGCATTATGAGAGTTAGGTATGCTGCGATTATTTTTGAGGATATGTGACATCAGACCGGATTTGGTGCTTATGGAGATCATCTTTTATGAGAGATGGAGGGGATTGGGGTTGAGACTTACCATCGGGATTGCCCTCCTTATACATAGATGATTCTTTTTACCTGCAGGAGTGAGCAGTTCTACCGGATGCTTGCCGAGGCATTGAATGAGGGGATTATTCTGATGAATCCGATGGGTCCGGTCAGAAAAAAGTCTGGAGATTTCTGCTCACCCACTACGGTCACAGACTCTCTCTGAAAAAAAATCAGTTCAGCATCGGGATAAGGATGACAATTCCCATGATTATCATCACGATACCGATCATAAGCCGCAGCATACTCTTCTGATCGTCACGCCATGCGTTGACTTTCTCTGGTGGAATCCCGAAGAATACCAGGAGGAGGATTGCAAGCAGCGGGATGATTACCAGGATATTGTATAACACCAGGTACAACAGTCCGATTGCTGGTTCTTTGTACAGCATGCCCAGGATGCTGATGTATATCCCTGCGGTACATGCCATCCCGTAGATCCCGACTAACGCTCCCACGATGAGTCCGGCAGGAACACTGGCTTGTTTCATGTATGACGAGATAAGACTCTTCTTCGATGTTGGTATCGAGAGGATTGGGTTCTGTTTCTTTGAAAGTCCGTCTTTAACCTGAATGATACCTGCGATGATTGCAACCGCCGCAGCGATCAGAGTGAATGCCTGCGAGATTCCGGGGAGCTGAATGACCGAGAAGATGGCGAATCCTGAAAGGAATCTGACTGCGAAGAATGCTACGATATAGGCGAGTCCGATTGCCAGTACCGTCCTGCGGGACTGCGAGGCCATCAGAGAGACGAGGAGCAGAGCAAGGACCAGCAGCCCGCAGGGGTTGAGTCCTTCACCGATCCCGGCAATGACCAGGAACGCAGGATTTATTGTTGATACCGGGGAACTGCTGATATCTGCAGAGAGGTTTGGCAGCAGGCTGAGCCGGTAATTTCCTTTTTTTGTCTCTGCGACGGTTGCATCAAGATTTTTAGATATTTCATCCTCTCCCATCAGGTTCGTGGTACCCAGAAAGAGGATGGGAACATGGGCATGAGAGATATTATATGCCTGTTGGAAGGTATTGAAGAGGTCAATATTGGTCTGGTTTCCAGCAAGGCTGTAAAATTCTACCCTTACATCTGAATGGTTGGCAGCATAGGCTTCCATCACGGGATGGATCTTCTCACATGCTCCACAACCGGGATTGAAGAAGAAGTGGATCACGACCGGAGTGTCTGATCCCATTCCTGAAGTGATATCCCCGATAAAGGGAATTGAACCAAGTGAGTCTGGTATTGTAGCGTTTTCAGACGCTGCAGTTGCCGGGAGTGCAATGAGAGCGATACTTAACAGTATTGTCAGCATGGCCGTCAAGTACCAGTGCATATAATGAAAATTCATACGAATCAACCTGTATCCGTATCTTTTGTAGCGATACTGGTTTAATCGTTCCCCGACGATCAGCTACATGTCCCTGGTTATTATTTTGCAAAAAAATCGTATGATCATGGTTGAAATGGGAGATGGTGATCCTATTATCATTAATTTCCTGAGGGCCGGCATATTTATGGCAACGGGAGCAGGGAATATCCCTGTTATCCCTGATTTGTTGTATGATAACAGGTCCATCAGTCAGAAGAATGAATCTTTTCCAGTACGATCTCCCGAATCCTGGTAGCAGACTGAATCGCTTCCTTTGCATCTTCATATGATGGGTTATCAGAATCCGGATACCGGGATTCAATCGCATAGGGTGTAAGATCAAGTGCATCTTCGAGAATGCTAATAATGCCTGGTTCCCATTCTTCGATTATGGATACCAGGTTACCTAGATTATGCGTTTTTGGGACCGTTTCTCCATGAGTAACTATAAGGGCCTTTAATGATTTTTCAGCGGATTGTTGAGCGTGGAAGCAGATAATGTCGGGAAAAACCTCTTCAGAAGTCATTGCGTATTCTGCGGCACTTAAATCGCGTCTCGACTTTTCAAGCCAACTGCTGATCAGATCATGGTGAGTTTTTATCATAGAGAACAATCCCTGACTGCAGCGAGGAAGTGATAAAGGATGACGAAACCTCTGCCCATTCTGCTACTTCTTTCGGAGTATAGACGAGGATATCCTGAGGAATATGAATATCCATAAGTGCACGATACAGGGGGATCGAACGCTTATGTCTTGGCAGTGTTGAGTTCATGATTATCAGAATATCAATGTCACTATCCTGCGTTTGGTTGCCCTTGGCATACGAGCCAAACAGAATTATTTTTTCAGGATGTATAATTGACAGAATCCTTCGTACGATCTCATCTACAACCGGTGAGATAGCAGAACTTGATAATACTGGAGAAGCATGGAGAGATTTAGGCATCTGTATCAGGTATCGAATCTTTGGACCGTATTATCTGATATAGGTTCGCTTCTCTTCCATGTTTTTGTATAGATAATGAAAGGTCATTCTTATTGAGAACCTGGAGATCGGTATTGGATTTATCATTGTTTTATTCTATTCAATGCAGATCAGTTTTTCCAGAATTATCCCGGTACTGCCTTGCATTCCTTTATTATCTATAAGAGGGACTCATCTCCTGCCTGGTAATATATCCTGGTGATAGGACACGGAAATTAGGAGGTATCATGATACTCAAATCTGTTTCATCCGGTAAGATCCCTGATCTTGGGATATTGATTCTGATAATTCTTGCTCTGTTCATTATCGGAATCGTCTCTGCCGTTCCTTGTTCTCCGCAGGGACCGATCGAACCTACTGGGATCAAGGAGGCAGGAACCTTTTATCAGGCAGGGTCTTACATCCTCCATTATGCCAGAAGCTCGCCAAAACCTCTAGGTCCTGAAGAATCAAGACCATCAAACTGGGACTGGCAACAGTATGGCCCGTTTCAGATGAGTCCGGGGAGTTCTTATCATATTGTATTCAGTAGCGGTGGTGCATCGGTATCCCAGTCATCCATCGTTCCGGAGAACCTTCCGTCTGGATCAGCCTACACCTCATTTACGAATAATGATAGGGAACGTGCCTATGCATACTGTATCAGTAAGTCACCTTCTGGACCTTCCGGGAGTTCTTCTTCGGTATCACCGTGTCGCGATTACTGGGGTCCGATTGAACCAAATCAGGTTCTTGAACCTGGTTCTCATTATCCTACAGGCAGTTATCTGATAACTTATGCCCAGGTTGATCGGTATTTCACCACTTCCGAATCTGGTCAGCCTGCAAACTGGAACTGGCAGCAGTATGGTCCGGTACAGTTTGATGCGGGATATTGTTATAATCTTGAATTTCAAGAGAGTGGTGCGATCACTATCCGGAAGGATACCCGTATTCCTGATGATCTCCCCGCAAATGAAGCATACACGACGTATTCAAACTATGACAAGAAGCATCGATATGTGTTTTGTATTCCGACCGGGAGTGGAGGGAGCACGAGTACATCAGATTCCTCTTCAACAGAGTGTAACGAAAAGTTTGATAACGGGAATCTTGGTGCGGTAGAGAATAAAGTAACCTGCAGGCCTCAGGTTACCTTTTCTTCATCGGTGTACATCTGTAAGATCACCAATTATCACTGGAATTATGGGAAAGGAACCAGTCAGACCGGAGAGATTATGCTCAGGAATGTCAATGACGGTATGACCTATGGTCCGTGGAAGACAACCGGGGGTCCGGGTCAGTGTGGAGTGCCAAATGCATACTGGGTTGCCCATGTGGATGAAGTCGTCAGGGCCGGGACGTACCTGGTTGAAGATACTGATGAAAAAACCTGGTCAACGAATGCAAAATCGAATTATTGCGGCCAGACACAGATCCTGTACCGCCTGTATTCTGGTTGATGTGACTGTAATACCTTTGACTCTGGCAGGGAGTCGGTTGAATGTCTGACTGAAGCAGTGAGGTTGTTTCATCGCTTCGGCTAAATCCTGGTTGAATGACACAATAGAGGGGTTCAACAAAGGTGTGAGATACCATTACTGGAGAGCACTGATTATCTCCAGCAATCGTTCCCTGATATCGCGTTTTGCCCGTTTGATATTGGAAAACAATAATTCGGGATCTGATCGAAAATACTGGTGAATCAGAATATTTCTCGATCCTACCATTCCCTCCCATGGAATATCAGGATAACAGGATCTGATATCTTCAGGTATATTTCTCGCTGCTTCACCGATGATCATCAGTTGATCACGAATTGCACTCACGGTTTTAGGATCCTGGCAGAACTCTTCATACGAGTAATCTTTCGTAAATTCGTCGATCCTGTCAATTGCCTCACACATATCTGACAGCCAATTTACGATTTTTCTCATGAATATGCTATATTTGCCAGTATTGATCCCTTCATTTCCGGGCGTAGCGAGTTTACGGTAGCAACATCAACCTGCTTTTTAAAAAGGTTCTCTAGATAAATTTTCAGGCCTGCCAGGTCCCAGATATCTGCGCCTGGTTCAAATTCAACCAGAATGTCAATATCACTCTCCTCAGTAGCACTGCCCATAGCATACGATCCGAAGAGGCCCATACGGATGACCCGGTATTTTTCATGCACCTCAGGGGTGTGTCTCCGTAATATTGAGAGAATATCTTCTTTTTTCAGTGATGCATCCATGTTATTTTATTATATTCTTCAGGTCCAATTAATGGTTCCTATTAAAAACCCGGTGAATATACGTAAAATTCTCCTCTTCTACTCTGGTCTCACAGATCCGGTTATCTCTTCCTGAACAAGATAATCTGGATTTATCTTGTTCCTATCCAGTCAAGGAACGTCTTGCATTTTCCTCCCGGATTCATGACAATATCATCTCTCCAGGTATCAGTTACCCATCCTACATCCTGACCCACATAATACAGGTGAGACTGCATCGTCTTCCAAACCGGGGTATTATTGCCAATATTCATATCATATTTGTCACCATTGAAGAGCATCACCGGAATTATATATCTTCCATCTGACTGAGAATACGCATACCACAAGAGTTTAGTTCTCTGCCGGTCGTATAGTTCAATTTTCACATGATTAATTGGCAATCCTGTTGTGGTGTTTGTGACACTTCCCGATACGAAGTAACAGTTAGGGGCGTAGTAAGCTACAATCGTATGATTTTGCTGAACATTAGTGAAAGTATATGGATTTACGATTCCACTCGATTCTCCGTCAATAAATATAGCAGCAAGATCATAGGTCACCTTATCTACCATGAACGATTGAACCATGGTATAGCTCAGAGAATTTCCGCATGGAACAGAACATGGATTCGAACATGCTGGTGTCGGAAAAATTGAACCTGCCGGGGCAGGTCCATAGATAAAACCGGGCATTATGTAATATGCCGATGCATTGATGCTATAAGGCCCGAGGTGTTCAAATGAAGCCGAAATATTGTGGGATGCCTGTACGTTCGCAAATAGATAGGTATATGGCGATGCCTGAGATCCCAGAGAAGTTCCATCTATGACAACATTTTTGATCCGATAACATGGATTTGCCGTCACGATAACATTTTGATTACCTCCACATGGCACAGTTATGATCCCAGATGGGCTGATAGTTCCCCCAACATCTGCAGTTGCATTGATCAAGTATGAAATATACTGGAACCTGGCCTGGATTGTGTGATTTGTAGTAACATTTTGGAATGTCGTTGTGTTGGGGCCTACCTTGGCACCGGTTGAAATTCCATCAATAATAATATCTGATATGTTGTAACAGGCATTTGCTGTTATGTTAAAACTCTGATTATTTCCACAATTAACCGGGATATTTCCTGATGGGTTTATGGTTCCGCCAGATCCCGCCGATGCCGCGATTGTAGGGGTAATTTGTTCAAAGGTAACATAGATGTTTGAATCCTTATGGATATTCTGAAATGTAGTAACATTCGGACTGGATTGAGATCCCGTTAAAACTCCGTCGATATTGATGTGAGAAATTGCATAACATGCATCGGCAGTACTGGTAAACGACTGGTTTTCCCCGCATGGAACCAAAACCGGTGATGAAGGGGTAATTCTTCCTCCCGAACTAGCTCCTGGAGTGATCGTATACGAGAATCGGGAAAAGTTCGCATGTATGGTATGATCCCGATCCACTGCAGAGAAGGTGTATGAACCATGAGGTCCGATTGAGGTGTTATCTACCCGTATATCGGTATTCTGATAGCAATCGTTTGCAGTTATGGTAAAGGTCTGGTCTTCTCCATGAGGAATCGATACCCTTCCACCCGGAGATATTATGCCCCCTATGTCTGTTGTTGCATCAATGATATGGCCGGGGGGGAGAACGGTAATTGTTTCAGTAGTATTTCCGGTTGCCCCGCAGGTATTTCCGACTTTTAATGAGATGGTATATGTTTTATCACCGGGTCCCGGATTGGTATATTCACGAGTGAAGGGACCCTGTTGAGTGCTGGTTGTTCCATCCTCAAATGTCCATAACCAACTGTTAATCCATCCTCTACTGGTCGAAGAGTTATCATAAAGCGATACCTGAAGAGGTGTTTTTCCTGAAGATGGTACCGCACTGATATGGGGAGATACTGAACAGTCAGTTTCTGATGTTACAGAGACTTGTTTTGAGGCTGTTGCCCAGTTTCCGCATTCATCAGTTACGACAAGTTGAACATAGTAGGTTCCGTATGCATATGTTCGTGTATGTGGACCTGGTCCGGTGGCTGTTGTGCCATCTCCAAAATCCCACTCGTATTGGGCGATCGTAGACCCTGATGATGATGAGTTCTCATCCGTGAATGATATCGTGAATGGGTTTCCTGTAGTGGAGATTGGAGGATCAGGATCCGATTTCATGGCTGCGGTGACTATTGATGAACATCCTCCGACCTGGATTAGATGAGAAAACTCGTCACTTCCGCACGTGTTAGCGACCTTGAGTCGTATGGTATACGATCCTGCGGTAGCATAGGTATGTATGGGATTTTGTTCACTCGTATGTGTGCCATCCCCGAAGTCCCATTCCCTTTCAGTGATAGGATAAGAAGGATCATCAGTCTGTGATTTGTCTGTAAATTGAATTTTGAGAGGCTGTTCATTATCCGGGACAGATATTTTAAATTCTGCTAATGGACGAGCGAGACATCCGGGTCCTGGTATCATTCCATATGCGGGGCAACTCTCTGCCTGAGTCCAGTCGATTAGGTTCTCCCCTCCTTCTGGTGGTTTGGATATAACCTGAACATATTTCACTGACGGATCGAGAGTCGGGTGCAATTCTGTTAAGATATTTCTAATCTCTCCAGCTCCCCAGTTCTCATCATTCCAGGGCATTAATTTGATTGTTTTTATTATCTTGTGGTCCTTATCGAGGAGATTTACGTAGAAATCAGAATTGATCTCTTTTGGATTCAGGGTGTCACCACCAGTATGATATAACGAGATGGTTCCCCCCTTTGAACAGGCTTCAAAATTCATTACCGGTACTTTATGGGGCAGTACCATCTGCGTCAGGTATACTCCGGTGATCGACATCGCTCCCACGACTACTGCGATCAGAAAGTACACAGAGAGTATGTCTACGATCGAGTCTTCTGCTTTCATGATGCCTGCCACCGTCTTTTCAAAATGAAGTGATGAGTCACTGTAATGTTATGAGGTCTTATAATTTTTGGTGGCAGAATTTCGTTACTATTCCATTCATTCTATAATTTTTTCAAAATGGATTGATTACGTCATATTACCACAAATTAATCCGGATGCGACTCACCTCACCAAAAAGAGACGTAACCCGGGAGGTTGGTTTGGCTGATGACCAATGTCACATAATTTCAACCAGGTCAGGTAATCTGGTAACCAGATGCCTGACCGATAAAGATGGTTTCATTCTCTGACATTGTTACGATCATACGTGGTCCTGTGGTGGGCATCAGGTTATAGATATCCACGTTCTGACGCCAATTAACCGGTATTACACTGCCATCAACAATAAGATTAACGTAAGATGATTTTTCAGCATTCAGTTTCAGATGTAAGTCAGAGATATAATTGGTATAGGTTGGGACCATCACTGAGATATTTCCGGTTGACGGAATTACAGAACTTCCAATCAGGGCTGATGCATTTACCCCTGAATACTCCTGATTGTTACCATTGATGAGTATAGTTCCTTCACTGACATTTGAGGAGATGGTGATTATGCATCGGTTGGAGTCAGGGAGTTGATACCGCTTGGTTCCGGTGTCCATACTCCCGGTTCCTGATGCGATCCAACTCTGATATCCTCCTCCGATTATTGTTCCGTTCCGTGATGTCTGGAGAGAAATATCATGGATTTTATCTGATTTCAATTGTTTATTTCCGAAATTCATTGATGGAGTGGTGGAGACAGTGTTGAGTGAGAACAGAGGGGATGTATTGATAAGATTCAGGTTTGAGGGATTCGTGATTCTCCATGATAAATCAGGGGCTGATTCGCGGACCCGGTATGAACCCCCGGCTGATGTGATCGTGAACAGGTACACTCCGGTCTGATTTGTACGTACAGTCTGACGGTTTATCCAATTTTCCTGTAGATTTTCATCAAGGTTTACTTCCCGGTTTGCAAGACCGGGTTCGGTTGGATCACGTACTCCGTCTGCGTTCTGATCTTCCCAGATGATACCTGATACCGTGGTTTGTTTTTCAACAGTTATTGGTCTTGTTGCAGTAAATTCCTGTTTACAATGATTTTCAACAGTTAGTGATGCGTAATAGATGCCGTTTCCATGATACTGATGAGTACAGTTACGTTTGGTAGAATCGGTAGTATAGTATGACTCACCATCACCAAAAATCCATCTCCATGAGACGATCTCTGTAATCGGTGATGAATTGTCTGAAAACTGTGTTATCTTTTGGTTGTGTTCTGGTACCTCAGCACCCATGAAGTCCGCGTTTATCGGGTAGCACTGTGGATCAAGAACAAAATTTGAATCTTTTGTGCCACACCCGTTCTGAACGGTATAGTTTACGATGTATCTGTCAGGAGCTCCGGGGTAGACATGAGTAGGCACCGGTTCGGTGCTTGTTGTTCCATCCCCGAAATCCCATGTTCTGCTTTGAATTTGTGTTGAACTGGTGGATTTATCCTGAAATGTGACTGTGAAAGGATCATACTCTTTGATGGTATAGATGAGTGCAGGGTTTGGTGGTCGGCATTCTCCTGCAAGAGGAAGTGGTATCGGTTCCGGGGTCTGTGATGAACCAGCAGGTTGCTCAGTGGAATACTGGATAGGAGATTCACGTGAGAAGTTTACCTGAGATATTGGCGGGTGTTCTGGATCTGAATGAGAATTTCCAAGTGGCAGGACTGATGGATTTATAATTACATATATGATGATGCTCACTCCAGCGATAATTCCCAGGGCTAATGCGATTCCTGATATTGTGGAGAGAGATTTGAGGATCTGACCTCCGTAAAGGAGAAGAATGAACGCCAAACCTGCTCCAACTCCTCCAAGCCCAAATATTTGTGATATATAGAGTTGTATCCCCTGTACGATGAAGGGAAGGGCTTCTGCAAGAATGATACAAAGGATACAAATGATGAGTGTTGCGACTATTAACGGACCTGATTTTTTGGTTCTGATGGTTCTGATCAGATGATCGATCTCCAGACGGATCATCTGTGTGTATGAACGTTTTAATGGAATTTTAGAACGGTTTGAGAGTTGATTTTTGATATATATTCCGTTTCCTGGAGCGAGATCGATTGCGATTTTAAAACAGGTATCTGCATCTTTATACTGGTGGGTTTTAACCAGGGTTACCCCAAGAGCGTTCCATGCTTTATGGTTTTTTTCGTCTTCTTTGGTAGCCTGCAGAAAGAGGGCAATTGCGGAATTGTATTCGCGTTTTGTGAATGCCTGCATTCCCTCGTCAAAAAAACTCATATAGACAAATAATCGTATCTTGAGAATATAGACTCTGCTGTAAAAAAAATGAACTGTTGGTTATCTTACTTTTCGCATAAACCAGATACCCATGCACAGTAGTGATGCGAATGCCGTAAGCAGACAAAATCCAGGAGTTTTTGAGGTGGGGCTTATTGGTACGAGTGTTGCCAGGATCGTTTTGTTCTCACCATTTGTAATCGGTATCTCTTGTTGCCAGTCCTGATAATTCTCGAGTTCTAATTTCACAATATTAGTTCCTTCTATAAACTCTGGAATGGTTATTGGCGTGATACCCTGGTATTGTTCATTTACAAATACCTTCACATTCGTAGGAATTGAGGAGATTTCCAGGTATGCTGGTACCTGTTCGGTGAGATTTACCTGAATGAATGCCGTTTCATTGGAGGTTACATCGGTCTCGAAATACTCAGGCTTATACCCGGTTTTTGACGCCAAAAACTGGTGATGTCCGGCTGTAACGTTTTCAATCATTATTGTGCCTGATTCTGGAAGTACTCCACCCGGATGGTTGTCGAATACGACCTGAATTCCGGGCATGGCGTTCAGTTGTACGACACCGTATTCGGGTTCAGTTTGGTTTTGTGATACCAGTCCGGATACTGCATATCCTGTCATGATGATCAGAGATATCAGCAGGAGCATTCCTGATTTATTCATTTTTCCTGACCTTTCATCAATTGGAATATTCTGTTGCCCGTCCCATGAAGAATGTCTCCCCCGAACTCATATTCAACTCCATAGTGCTGCTGTTGGTGGTCATGAGGTTATAGATGGTTATGTCATTTCTCCAATTGTATGACTGGTACACTCCGTCCCACACCAAAGTAACGAGTGCAGTCTTGTTAGCAGTGGTAGTCAGGTTCAAGGTTGAGTGGAAATTCTTTATCGTACTCGCTGAGATGACCGATGAGTTACCTGTTGCATTGATAATTCCGTTGGTTGAGAGGGTGACATTGGTCAGGTTGAGTTCAGATATCCCTCCGCTTACGAGAATTCTCGCACTGGTGAGGGATTCTGGAAGGGTATTGCGGATGGTATCCAGATTGGCAAAGGTGTAGGTTGTATTGTTTACAACCTGGTATTGACCGCTGCCTGAGGTGATCCATTGCATCCGTCCTCCCTTCATGAGAGATCCGGGTCTTGTGGTATAGAACATGACATCATGCAATTTTCCTGTGACATTGATCTGCTTGGTTACTGAAACCGGCCCGTATGTTGCATTACTCACTTGTAACGTGACGTTAAAGAGACTCTGATTTGCAAATGTTTTGATTGGGTTTTGCAATGAGGATGATGTATTATCACCAAAGTTCCAGGACCAACTGGTCGCTCCTCCTGATGAGTTATCCCAGAATGCCACTTCCAGGGGTGCAGGACCAGACCAGGGATCTGCGGTGAAATTGGCAATAAGCAACTTTTTTGATTCTAATGTTATCGTTCTAGATACTGATGTAATTGATTTTCCGATAACTGGCTGATATGCTGCACGAACTGCGATGGGAATTGTTTGTCCTGCGAATTTTTCTGCATCAAAGGTTATCGAGTAGGTTGAGATAGTTGTTGTGTTGGTGAGGAGGGTCATCTTTCCTGCATCTGTACCGTTTATGAGTAAGGTTACATTTGATGCATCACGATTTTTTCCGGTAACGGTTGCATTGACCGTAACTATTCCTTTGTTATTCTGTAGATTTGTCCCTGTTTCAGAACTTATTTTACTAATTGCTGTAGTTATCAATTCCCAGTCAACTGTTACGTTTCTATTGGTGGAGACTATAACCCCGTTAGTGAGAGTGTCATTGACAACTAGTTTTACTGTCTTTCCTTCATACGGTGTATTATCCCAGGTCCCGTTATTATATCCCCAACTCGCTCTATAGGGTAACCGCTGATTCACTGAGGTTGTATTCACATATCTGAGATAGCAACCCCCTGCGTTGTTTGTTCTATCTTCGTAGGGCCCTACATAATGGGCCTCGATATATGAGGTACTACTATACGGAATTACTTCATTTTCCTGGGGTTGGGAGATCACAAAATACACTGAAGATCCTCCCGGGAACCAGTAGGTAAGTTTTGAGCGGTCATAGTACGTACTGTCCGGGATTGTCAGGTTCCGATTCAAAGATACATTGACACTATTGTACTGCCACCAACTCAGGAAATAAAAGCCGGATGTACCGTCTTTGAAATAGATATTATATACCTCAGGGATTAGAGTAAAATTCGATCTTCCCCAGGCTGAATAATTTACATCCGGAATGAGATTTGATCCGCTTTTCCGAAGGGTATATACTGCATTATCAAACGAGGTCCGGTAATCAAAGTTGAGGGTTGCAGTACATTGATTTGCCCATTTTCCACCAGGATTATATTTGAAACAGAGCGGGACTGTGACATTAGATTTATGCCACTCTGCATTTCCAAAGTTTATATTAGAATAATTCCGTGTTGACATAATCAGCAGTTTTTCACTGCTTACATTCACATTCGCATCAGAATCATAGGGATAGGTGGATCTCCAGGTCTGGCCGGTTGGAGGCTGTTCAATGATCTGATATATCCCGTTTGCCACTGCGAAATTAAACGAGTAATTGCCATTTGTGTCTGGTGAAGTCAGGTTGACGAGGTTGGTTCCGGTTCCGGTAACCTCCCATAATCCAACTTTAAATCCCGAACTGGCATTGAGATTCCGTTCACTGGGGTATTCTTGTGCCTTGTTTAAAGTCCAGTCTTCCCAGAGATGTCCGGATATGTTTGCAGGGTTGGTGATGGTGATGATCTTTGTCTGTGAGAACGCCTGACCACAGTTGTTTTCAACAAGTAAGGTTGCGTAGTATGTGCCTCTATTCTGATAGATGTAGGTTGTGTTTCTTACCGAAGCATTGGTTGTGTAGTAAGATTTCCCATCACCGAAGAGCCACCGCCATGATGTGATATTTGTGATCGGGGTTGAGTTGTCTTTGAACGTCACCGTCAATGGGGGTGATCCGGTCAGAGGGGATACATTCATTCCTGCAGTTATTTGTGCACAATTCGGGTTAAGAAGGCGGGATGTTTTATTACTGGCCCCGCACTCGTTCGTAACCGTGAGGTTCACGGTATACGAGGTGGGGTCACCTCCATATTCATGGGAGGGATTTTGCTTCGTTGAAGTATTTCCATCCCCGAAGTCCCATAACCATGTCCAGATTTCAATCGGATCACTGGTCGACGTATCGGTAAACTGGACTGTGAAATCCTGGTAATCGGTTATGGTGTATGAGAATGATGCCGTTGGTAGAGGGCAAAGGACGGTCACATTTTTTGTTGCTGATGCTGAGTTCAGGCAATCATTCCACGCGGTGAGATTTACGGTATAATTTCCTGGTGAATAATATGTATTGTTGGGATTCTTATTGGTTGAGGTGTTTCTATCTCCTAAATCCCATTGCCATCTGGTAATGTTTCCCCCGCTTGAGGTATCTGTAAAGTTGACACGGAGTGGTACATATCCGGACGTTGGTGTTTCGTTAAAATCAGCAGTTATCTGTTCACAGGTAACTGTGATATATTTCGTAGTTTGGTTGGTATTTCCACAAAAATTTGTGATACTCAGGTTTACCGGATATGTTCCTGTGGTTGTATAGAGATGATCCGGTGGATTGTGGGATCCTGTGTTGTTATAATAGGAATATGTGGAGTTATCATCTCCAAATTGCCAGTTCCAGGTTGTTATATTAGCCCCTGTTGAATTATCGGAAAAATTGACCACAAGAGGTCTTTTTCCTGATGTCATATTGGGAATAAAATCAACCGTGGGTATCGGGCATAAAACGGTGATGACTCTCCCTAATGTGGAGTTTGAATTTAAACAGTCATTCCAGACGGTCAGGTTAACCGTATAGTTACCGGGGAGGCTATATGTGTGGTTTGGTTTTGTACAGGCTGTTGCATCTGTTCCATTCAGAAATGTTGAGTCATTAAAATCCCACTGCCATTGGGTAATATTTCCTCCGCTTGAAGTATCACTAAAACTTACCGGGAGCGGTGCATATCCTGATGTTGGTGTTTCATCAAAGCTGGCGATGATATTCTGGCAGGTAACATTTATGTATTGAGTGATCTGGTCAATGTTCCCACAATAGTTGGTTACGGTAAGATTGACCGGAAATACTCCGATCTTTGTAAATGTGTGATCAGGAGGATTTGCAGGTGTTGATGTATAGGAATATGATGAGTTATCATCTCCAAAATTCCAGGTCCATCCTCTAATATCAGAAATTGCAGTTGTATTTCTCCCTGTTGAGTTATCAGTGAATTTTACTGTTAACGGTAATCTGCCTGATGTCAGGTTCGGGGTGAAATCTGCAGTAACCGGTGGACAGAGAATAGTAATCTCTTCTGATGTTGATTGGATCGCACCACAGGAATTCGTCACAGTAAGATTAACTGTGAATGCTTTTGATCCATACCCACCATAGATATAGGTCTGGTTTGGAGGTTTTTGTAATGTGGAAGTATTTCCATTACCAAAGTCCCAGTACCAACTCGTAATTTGTCCCCGGTTTGTCGAGGAAAGATCAGTAAATTCCACCGTCAATGGGCTGTATCCACTCGTTGGAGTAGCATTGAAATTAGGAGTTATTACACAGTCATCATTGGTCATAACTGAGATTTGTTTATAATAAACACTCCATTTTCCGCACCCATTGTATACCGTTAAAGTAGGCCAATACACTCCCCGTGAGTAGGTGTGGATCCGGGATGATCCCGGAGTATTAATTATTTCAGTGGAGCTCCCATCATCATAATCCCATACCCACTTGGTAATATTGCTCGATGGCGATGAGGTATCAGTGAATTTCACTGTAAGGTTGCTTCCAATTATCGTAAGATCTGCCGGTTCAGTAGTGAAAGAGGCAGTGACTGCCGGACAGATTCCAGTTGCTACCGTTATTGGGAGTGTTGTTTCATCAGATCCACAGGCATTGGCAACCCTTAACCTGACCTGATATACTCCATATGTATTATAGGTGCATGTTGGGGTTCTATTGGTTGAACTGTTCCCATTTCCAAAATCCCAGTTCCATGAGGTGATTGGATAGAGCTTGTTATCTTCTGTTTGGGATTCA
>NZ_JAJRBM010000298.1 GCF_028679455.1 Methanospirillum sp.
CTCTCTCATCAGAGCCGGATAATACTTCCCGAACAATATCAGAAGTATACGAAAACCTGACCTCTGCTTTTGGATACCTGGTTTTCATCAATTCCATGCAGCGGGTAACAACAGTTTTCCCTTCAGACATGGTCGTACCTTGAGCGACTATTAAAATGGCACCATTAGATTCTCTTTTATTTTTAGCCATTATTAAAATTATCCATTAATGACCGACTTCACTCATATTTTTGCTAGAACAAGTAATAATAGATATTTATTTTATATTCTGTTTTTAAGGAAATTACCAACTTCACAGCTCCATACTAGAGTTCGTGATATTTTGAGGCTTTAAATTGTTATTTTGAAACTGGATGGTGCATATCTTTTTTGTGTGTATCAGTTTCAAAACAATGGCATGATTATTCTCATAATAATCAACATATGAAAAATCCTTTGTATGACAAAATGATAGATAATTCAGGTTTTAAATAATTACCTAAATTATCAATCACCCATTTTCCTTAAATACCTTTTACCGCGTCAGCAATGGTATCTGCCTTTATATCCTCTAATTTCAGATACTTGGCACCCATCGCATCAGAGATCTTATGCGCAAGCCCGAATGCGATATAACTCTGCTCTGTATCGATCACCATTGAGGGAATTTTTGAATCCCTGATATGGGATGCCACTTCTGTCACATCATCGAGCGGAGATCCTGAACCCATGCTCACGTTTGCTTTCCCATCCGAGATCAGGATCATACGGGGAATTGTATGTGCATTGATCATCTTCTCCCTGAGTAGAACCTCAAAGCCTTTTGAAAGTCCGGAGGCAAGAGGAGTTTTCCCCCCCACTGGAAGGCTCTGCATACATTTCCGTGCAAGTTCTACACTGGATGTCGGGGGTAGGAGCACCTCTGCACCTGAGCCACGGAATACAACCAGTCCTACCCGGTCCCGTTTCTGGTAAGCATCTATGAGCAACGATAAGATCGCTCCTTTCACGGCAGTCATCCGCTGCTGGGCTCCCATACTCCCGCTGGCATCGACCACAAAAAGAACGGTATTTCCCATCTTCCGTTCCCGTACCTTCTCACGGATATCAGAAGTCTCAATCTTCACCGCCAGATCCCCATTCCTTCCTTTCTGATGGGGAGCAGCTGCCCGGATTGTTGCATCAAGCGCGATATCAGCAGTGAGCCGATCCGGAATCCGACTTCTGACATACTTCCCGTCCCGTGACTCAGTCACACTTCTGCGACCACTCCCATCCCGTTTAAATGAATCAATCCGCCTGGGCTGAGCGAGTGGCTTCTGACTCACTTTAAATGGTGATCCTTCTGCAAACTGGGTTGTCGTGGATCCATCAGGCGTCGTATTCTCCTGGGGTTTTTGATCCTGCTCTGTCTGTTCTTCCTTCTGCTCGGGTTGCTGGCGTTCCTGTTGTGATTTCTGGATAGACTCCTCAATCTTATCCTTGTCCATTTGCTGATCAGAGAAGGGTTGGCTTCGCATTCGGTGAGAGAGGACCAGTTCTGCTGCCTCCCGCACATCATCCTCGGTAACCTCAACTCTTGCGTTGAATGACGCAATGGTCTTCGCTGTTTTCATCATGATAATGTCAGCCCGATGCCCGTCAACAGCCGCATCCATGCAGATCTGAGCGATCATGTAGAGCATCTCATCAGAGATGGTTACCAAAGAGAGCAGTCCCTGTGCCCTGGTGATTCGTGTTCTGAGTTCATCTTCTTCTTCTCCGAATTCACCGATAAACTCCAGGGGGTGGCGTTCATACCTCCTGCGACGATTGATCACTTCAACGCGGGTATCAATATCGTCTATCCCTTCTATATCAACACAAAGTCCGAATCTGTCAAGGAGTTGTGGACGAAGATCACCCTCCTCCGGGTTCATTGTCCCGATCAAAATAAATGAAGCAGGATGTTCAAACGATACTCCTTCCCTCTCGATGACATTGACTCCCATTGCAGCGGCATCAAGAAGCACGTCCACAATATGATCGCTGAGCAGGTTGACTTCATCAACATACAGAATGTTTCTGTTTGCTTTTGCCAGAACACCTGGTTCGAACTTCTTCTCACCTTTCTGTAATGCGTATTCGATATCAAGGCTTCCAATTACTTTATCTTCTGTTGCACTGATTGGGAGTTCGACAACTCTCATCTTTTTTCTTGTTGAGATGAGTTGACCCCCCTTTTTCTGGCACTCCTCGCAGAATGTTGTTGGATCAGCAGGATCACATCCGAAGATGCATCCGTCAACGACATCCTGTTCTGGAAGAAGATGGGCCAGAGCCCGTGCTGCCGTGGACTTAGCCGTTCCTTTCTCTCCTTTGATCAGAACGCCGCCGATACGAGGGTTAATTGCATTGAGAAGCAGGGCCTTTTTCATCAGCTCCTGCCCTACTATCGCCGAAAATGGGTAAATTTCATCGAAATGATGCATACCAGTATTCCCCGGGATCATTGAGTACGGAGATGAGCATGAAGGTGCTGATGATCGTGGGTATGTTGAATCTTCTGGATCGATTGCTCCACTTTCGCTGTATCCATCTGCTGCTCTGAAAATGGTTTTCTCCGCATCCTGTGTGAGAGAACCAGAGTTGCCGCTTCACGAACATCCTCTTGGATGACTTCTGTTCTCCCATGGTATGCA
>NZ_JAJRBM010000299.1 GCF_028679455.1 Methanospirillum sp.
ATTAATTTCTGACCTTATTCAACTCAAGCGTACTTATTAGGAAATTTAGAATGGAATGAGAATAGAATCCTGGCATGGAGAGGCAATAATAGATATCACCATGAATAGGAAGCAGATCTGCCTGCGGGTATAATCGGTGATGCCCGGCATACTTGATGTGAACAAAGCCGGGTCGGTTACCTGGATATACTTGAGATACCGCTGAACAGGAGAAGGAAGAACCAGGGAACTTTATAATTGAAAGTTTGAAGGTTTCAAGAACCTCATGTTCAATTGTTTATTGTCCTGGATGATACGGTCTGATCCTCAATTGCCAGGATATTACAACTATGACTAGATCGTGAGTAGGTTTTCAAAATATCGGTTCTCGTAAGAAAACCAACGAGACGGTCAGAAGATTCCGTTTCGACCACAGGGAGATGATTGATAGAGTAAGTTACCATTGCCACCAGAGCATCTTCAAGTGTACTCTCCGGAGTGACAACATGCAGATGAGTTGTCATAACATCCCTGATCATCTGTGACAATTCCACACTAATCAGTGAATTTCTCAGATCATGGTTAGTTATTATTCCAACAAGTCGTGAATCTTCCAACACCGGATACCCGGTATGATCAGTCTCTGCCATGTATTTCCTGACCAGACAGACAGAATCATCAGGAGAAAGAGAAATCACTTTTGATACAGGTGACATGGCATCTTGTACTGCAATCCCTTCTAGTGTCTCACGATCAAATTCTCCGCGATGAGCTCCTGATTGTGCTTTGGTTGGCACCTGTTCATGAAAGATGCTTTTCTCTCCAGTCAACAGGTTTGAGACCCCAACTGCGGCCATAGCAGGAACTAATATCGTTACGCTTCCTACCATCTCAACAACCATTATTAGCACTGCAATGGGGGCGTTTGCTACGGCTCCGAACAGTGAGATCATCCCGACAATCACAAACACAGGAACTGTTTCAAGAGGGATATATGCAGGATTAATCAGATGTAGGATCATACCAAGTGCTCCCCCGGCTGAAGCTCCAATCATGAGTCCAGGGGCAAATACTCCCCCACTTCCTCCTGAACCAAGTGTCAGGGATGTCGCTAATATCTTCATAAATGGGAGCAGGATCAGGACTGCAAGGGGAACCATGGAATACAACATAAGTTGAGTATATCCATAACTGGAACCTAAACTTGCAAGCCCGACCATCTCTCCTTCCGGGGATATGTGTGCAAGTATAATGACCAGTATCCCAAGGAGAATTGCACCGGATACCGGTTTTAGAAAGACCGGTAGTTTGAACCGATTAAATAGAACTTTGAACCGTTCACGTGTCCAGTAAAAAGTAGAGATATATAAATGTCCAAATCCTGCGCATACCACGCCGAGAAGCAGGAACATGGGTATCTGCTGGACAGTCCACCACTGAGAAGCCAGAGTAAAGATTGGATTATACCCTTCAAAGATACCAAAAATGGAATATCCAATAATTGAGGCCAGGAATGCAGGCACGATCGCTTCAGCTTCAAAGTCACGGGTATAGAGTACTTCTGCTGCAAGAATTGCCCCCCCAAGAGGGGCCTTAAATATAGTTCCGATTCCTGCACCTATGCCGGTAGTGAGAGCAATTCGTCTTTCCTTTGGAGTGAGATTCAGCATCTCAGCGACCATTGAGCCAAACCCAGCGGAGATCTGGGCTGAAGGTCCTTCTCTCCCTGCACTCCCTCCGGTAGATATGGTGAGGATTGCCGTGAGTGCCTTCAAAAGCGGGATCCGTCTGCGAATTTTTCCTTCGCCATGATAGGCTTTGATCGCTGCATCGGTTCCATGGCCTTCTGCTTCAGGTGCATACCTGGTTACCAGTATCCCGGTGAGAAGACTTCCAAAACAGAGTATAGGGATCAGGAGCACCAGGGAATCTGGACCTGACCATTGACTTATCTCAGTTATGGTCTGCCCTTCCTGGGGGTATGCATACTTGAGCAGATATCCCATGAAAAAAGCAGTTCCCCATTTCAGACCCTCAAAAAAGAGAAGTGAACCTATTCCCGCAATAATTCCCACGACGATTGCAATGAGTAAGATTCGTTTTGTTGGTGCGACAAATGACGGGATTGAGAACATCTTCACTCCTGTGTTATCTCACATACCTTCCTGAATATATGCGTATTACCACATCCTTTAGAGGATGGTACCCACACATACTAACTACAAATAACCATTAAACCAGAAGTAATTTAACTGTTGTTAAAAAACGATTAGTATGAATGCCCCGGATTCATCCCGTTTTGTGAAATCCCTGGGCCTCGTGTTTGGAGATATCGGGACAAGCCCGATCTATACAATGGGAGTAATTCTCCTGATGATTCTTCCAACCGAGGACAATATCCTCGGTGTCCTCTCACTCATTTTCTGGAGTCTCATTTTCGTCATCTCAATCCAATACGTCTGGTTGGCCATGAATCTCGGGTTTAAGGGTGAAGGAGGGACTATCGTCCTGAAAGGCATTCTGGTTTCTCTATTGAATAAAGGCCCACTTGTCCCGGTCGTATCTTTTCTTGCGATCATAGGGGTCTGTCTCTTCATGGGTGATGGTGTAATCACCCCTGCGATCAGTATCCTTTCAGCGGTTGAAGGGATCAGACTTGTACCTGGCCTGGAAGGAACAAGTGAATTTATTCTTCTCTGTATTGCTGCAATTATTGCGATATCACTATTCTTTATTCAGCAGAAGGGAACAGAGCGGGTCGCCTGGGCATTTGGTCCGGTGATGTTCATCTGGTTCTCGATGCTGGCCTTAACCGGTATCATCTCAATTGTTGGGACACCTCAGGTGCTCTACTCGTTGAGCCCACATTATGCCCTTGTATTTCTGCTCAATAACGGTATGAGCGGTTTTTTTATCCTTTCTGCAGTAATTCTTTGTGTTACCGGTGGCGAGGCACTCTATGCAGATATGGGGCATCTGGGCCGTGAACCCATCGTAAGAGGGTGGTATTTTGTCTTTCCAGCGTTGGTGTTCAGTTATCTGGGCCAGGGGGCTTATATTCTCCACAATGGATCGATGGGGACAGTTCTCTTCAACATGGTATCAGATCAACTCGGTATCTTGTATATCCCATTTCTTCTGCTCAGCATTGTAGCCACGATTATTGCATCACAAGCCATGATCAGCGGTATGTTCTCAATTGTGTACCAGGCAATGACAACCCGGATCCTTCCAAAACTCAAGATCGACTTTACGTCATCAGAGCTCCATTCCCAGATTTATATCGATGCGGTAAACTGGGTTCTCATGGCAGCTGTGCTGATGGTGATGTTTATGTTCGGATCTTCAGAGCATCTGGCTGCAGCATATGGACTTGCAGTTGCCGGAGATATGACGATCTCAGCTGTCTTGTTGCTTCTTATCTTCCTGATTATGAGAGATCCTCTGAAGTCACTCATATCAGGTGTTCTTATCTGCCTTGATCTGAGTTTTTTCATTACATCCCTGACGAAGTTGCCTCATGGAGGATACTGGTCATTCCTCCTTGCTTTGGTCCCATTTATCATAATTATTATCTTTATCAGTGGCCAGGAGCAATTGAGGTCAAAATTAAAGCCTATTCCATTAAAAGAATTTATTCCAGCATACGAAAAGTTCTATCAGAGCCGGTGCAAGATATCCGGGACAGCACTATACTTTACTTCAGATATTCATCAGATATCCCCCTATATCGGGCAAATTTTTTTCAAAAATGAGATAATTTACAAACAAAACATCCTGGTTTCCATTAGAATGAAGGATTATCCATTTGGAGTTAAGATAACCTACCAGGAGGATTGTGCAGATGGTCTTTCAGCTTTGCTGATAGAGACGGGATATATGGAGATCCTTGATATTGAATCTCTGATTCGAGAACGTGGAATTGAAGAGAAAACCATCTTTTACGGTATGGAGAATATCATCAGTGACCGTATGGTATGGAAGATCTTTGGAATCATGAAGAAAGCTGCACCCCCATTTGTCCAGTTTTACTCACTTCCACCTGAAAAGATCCATGGTGTAATCACGAGGATCATCATGTGAAACCCGAAAATGATTCACAGATACACATAAAAGCAGGGATTTGTCCACCAGAGGTTGCTCAAAGTGGATCTTTCATTCCTCTTTCAATTATTAGAGATGAGTTGTCTGATACATATTGAATCCATCAAAAGATGGACACAGAACAGAAAATTATGTGTATAGTGGCTTGTACCAAATATTCATGCTCTCGATTTTTCCACAGATATTTGTATTCTGCACCAGGGTTCCCCCATAGGTATATCCTGCTCCTGCAAATAGCAGATTCACCGGTGCAGATTCGGCTCTACAGATAGTATATGATGTTTTTACCCGGTTCTTTTTCATCTGTTTCTCCATGTAATTTAGAATCGCTTTTGAGAATCCATATCCACGATTCCTGGGATCAACCACAAGATCACTCATTTCAACGGATGATGCGTAGGAATCAACTTCACATGAACCAAGTGCAACAATTTCGCCAGATAATTCTCCTACAAAAAATGATGATCCGTTGTTCATACCTTTGAGTAAATAATTTGGTTCATGAATTGGAAACGGATACGTTGAAAAATTGTGGTGATAGAGTGTAGCCATCAGATGAATATCGCATGGGGTAGCAGGTCTGACGAACATCTGTTCAGATACACAGGTTGTTCGATGCATTTTGTCTTTACAAACCTGAAGGATAGTGTGTATAGTGTCAGAGGCGGCATCTAAGCTCCGACTCGGGTCATAGAAACGTGAGATGAATAGAGCATCATCATTATCCGGATAAAAATTCGGGATACACGCTTCCTGAGTTGCATGGCAACGGGAGAATAGGTTTTCACACGACTTAGGGATTTTAAGGACTAATTTCGTGTATCCATAGGTGGTTCGTAGCCCGATGATGTGTTTGATCAATAATTCGGTATCATCAGGGTGATATTTCATTAGATAAATCCGGTTATTCAGATATCCATGGTGGAGGCAACTTTTTCCGACCGGATATATGGTGTCATTCTCCATCCTGTCTCCTCGTTACCCGTTCTGAATCTGCAGGAAGAATAGTTATCTCACTCTCATAATCTGAAAGCAATGCTTCAATGCCGTGTGCTCTCCTCATAAGGTATCCACTGTCTCCTGAATGCTGCAGATTACATTGTCCACACTGGAGATCACAAGCCGGTCGCTCGTATTGATCAGGTTCCTGGTATGTTGAAAACATCCCTTCGTAATTGCGAAGAACTACTTTATTTGAAGACCAGGATACGAGATAATGTGGCATAACCGGAATTTTTCCACCTCCTCCCGGTGCATCGATCACGTAAGTAGGTACAGCTAGACCGGATGTATGTCCGATCAGACTTTCTATGATTTTTGTGCCTTTTCCTACCGGCGTTCTGAAATGAGCGAGGCCTTCAGCAAGGTCGCATTGGAAGAGATAATATGGCCTGACTCTATTTTTTACCAGTTCATGAACGAGTTTACGCATAATATTGGGACAATCATTGACACCTGCTAGTAGAACAGACTGGTTTCCAAGAGGAATTCCCCCGTTTGCAAGTTTGGATAGAGCCTCGCATGACGCATCAGTAAATTCATGCGGATGATTAAAATGAGTATTGAGCCACAGGGGATGATATTTTTTAAGAACCTGTACCAGTTCGTCTGTTATCCGGTACGGAAGGACTACTGGGACCCTGGTTCCGATTCTGATGATCTCAATATGTGGAATCCGGCGTAACCTGTTTAAGATCATATCGAGGTGGGAATCCGATAGCATCAGCGGATCTCCACCAGAAAGGAGAACATCACGGATCTCCTGATGATTTTCAATATATTCAAAAGCCTTCTCAAAGTCATCTTTTGAAGGCATTGATGTTATTTTTCCAACTTTCCGTTTCCGTGTGCAATGGCGGCAATACATGGCACAGGAATTACTGATAAGGAATAGAATCCGATCCGGATATCGGTGAGTAATCAGAGAACAGGGGCTGTCTTCTTCTTCACTCAGAGGATCATGCAGGTCATAATTTTCTATGATCAACTCTCCGACTGATGGTACAGCCTGTTTAAATATGGGATCATGAAATGGATCAGTATTGTCGATCAACGCAAGGTAATAAGGAGTTATCGACATCGGGAAGATATCGATAGTTTTCTGAATTTCATCACGTTCTTTTTCAGAGAAGGAGATCTCAAGCATGCGTTCAAGGGTATTTACATCAACAATACTGTGCCGGACCTGCCATTGCCAGTCTTTCCAATGAGACTGATGTTCTGAATCTGAAACCGGTCCTTTGAAGGTATGAAACTTTTCTGAAACCATTGTTGTAAAAAAATCGATCTGGTCTTTTAGCAGTTCAACATGCCATAACTCCGGATCTATTATTTATGGACACTCTAAACGATGGACCTATGACATTTACTCATATCAATTTTATTATTTAATAGTTTACTGGTATGCACATTATTACTAATTATCTAAACCAATAATACGGATATAACGTTACCTGGATCAAAAACTGACTGTACACCATATTCTAACCGCTACAGAACGGGTTCATAGTCAAAAAAGAATTATAAAAGAATATACATTGTCATCATAATCAGGAATCATGTATAGAATTGAATGTATTTCATACCGGTCATGTTACGATGATAGTACATGTACAATAGTTTTCTGATATGAAACAAGATTCAGGTGCTGGTACAGGTTTTTTTCACTGACATCATTTTTAAAAATTTTATTACCTGGGGGATATAGAGGCCCTGAACATCGCAATACATTCCATATAATGCGATGAATTTTGTACACGAATGGTGCTCATCACAAAACACTAGATTACACTCATATATCATCTCTTCAATGAGTCCAGATTCGTTGAATTTAACCATAAACTCAAGAGGGATGAGAGAGTCTGATACCGTAAAACGTGCAGTTTTCTCATCAACATACTCCCAGTTCAGGTATAAGGATGGATACAGAATCCAGGGAAACCAAATCGATTCAAAAAAGTACTTGATG
>NZ_JAJRBM010000300.1 GCF_028679455.1 Methanospirillum sp.
CTGATACCAAAAAGGCCTGAATCAGGTTTCTTCGACTGCGTGCCTCAATAATGTATGCGTATCAGCACTTATACTTATTGACTTGGTTCTTTCCAGTCACCTGCCTGGGATCAACATGACCGGTTATTTATCTCTCTCAGATCAAACAGTCTGTCATCATATGTGGTCTGCTATCCTCTCCGGTTTCTCTGATTCCCCGTCACAGAGTAGAGTTGTCAGGTTTCTCCTCGAGAACGGATTCGGGGTAAATGAAGAAGGGAGGATCTGTTGTAACACCATCCCGGTAGCATCAACCCAGATCGGTCAGCAGGTCGGGGTTGATCGGCGGGTGGTTGACACTACTGCAAAGCGCATCCTGGAGTCCCAATACCGGGATATCTTCCTCGCGATGCGTGCGACCCCCGATCTGACCCTTATCGCTGACAAACTCTCGTTATCGGTCATCACTATCCTTCCTGATGATGCTACCAAAACAGGAATTGTGGATGCCTGTATCCATGTACTCTCATCTCATGGTATTGGTATCAGGCAGATCTTTGTCACGGATCCCCTTCTCTCTGAAGACCCCAAACTGGTGATCATCACCGAGTGTATGATTCCGGCATCAGTTATCGAAGACCTCAGGGCACTGCCGGTGGTACGGCGGCTGATCCTCTGATCAACACAAAATAAAACTATCACACGGATTCAGGGGAGTTCTCTTCCACCCGCGAGCCGTTCAAGTTCATCAGCGAGCGTAGTAAACCTGAGTTGAACTACCTGGGGGAATTTCCTGATTGAAGCATTGAGTTCTTCCCGGGTACTGATCCGGGATCCCTTCACCAGGTTATCAGCATGGGCTACGATCTTCTCTTCAATCGTTTCAGGCAGGCGATCTTCATCAGCAAGCCCGAACCCCACCCGTTCACTCCCGTTCAGACCGGCACCTATATGTCGTTCCACGATCTTGCAGATTGCTGGTGAAAATTTCTTTTCTTTGCAGATTCTACCCCCGGCATCGGCATGATCCATCCCGTGGGTTTCAGATCTTCCGATATCATGAAGCACAGCTCCGGCAGCCACAAGATCCCGGTCCACTGGTATCATGCCGGCAGCCAGGATCAGATCTGCGATCCGTACTGCAACCTCACGTACCGTCAGGCAGTGTGATATTACGTTGGATTCGCAGCCTGTTTCTTTGAGATACCTGATGTATTCGTCCCCGGGCTCAGGCATACCCGAGTGTTTCCTTCATCCTTGAAATTCGCCGTGCCAGCGCATCCACGAGGGGATCATTGTCAAAGTGAGACATCTGTTTTTCACAGACACCACAGACAAACTGGCTGTCCATTGCATCATAAAAGGTGGTGACATTCCCACATTCTTTACAGATGTAGAAATCGTTCTGCTCCTCGTAATAGTGACGCTTCTTCAGTTTTTCAAGGATAATTTCCATATCCTTTGCTACCGCATCATAGATATTGGAGAGTTGCAGATTCCACAGATAGGTCAGCCAGCCGGTTTCGTTATTCTTGATTCTCCGGTATCGTGCCAACCGGTGCTCATACAGAGTATAGAGCGTGTTCCTGACTGAGTTCAGATTGATCTCGGTCAGTTCAGCCAGTTCTTCGTCGCTGTACTCTTTTCCTTCAGGAAAGCGGCGGATCAGGTTCATCCCTTCGTCCCCAATCATCCGGTGCAGGTACGCTACGATCGCCGGCTCCTCGAGCAGCTCTTCTACGGTGACCATCAGCCTATATATTGGAATACTGTTCTGATAGTTTTATCCAGTGCCATCCTTGCAGATGACTCATCAGTTCCCTCCCCGAATACGCTGATAACCGCATCTCCAGCCTCGAATTCTGCCGGGGGAACAGGGATGTCTGCCACATCCGGAATGAGGTATGAGAGATCGGTGCTGATGGTCAGATCCCGGGGAGCAAAAAGGATCTGTCTGATGCAGGTTCGTTCCCCCTCCGGTACAACGGCAGGAAGAATCCCGTGGCAGGCATCGATATGCATCCGCACCAGGTTACACCCGGTAGCACACTCGATCGTATCGAGTGTTGCAACGAACCGGGGGTTGATCTCAATGGGGATGATCCGGTCATCAGTGACCAGGAAATCCACCCCGACTACTCCTTTGCATCCGCTTGCTCCGGCGATCTCTTCAGCCATTCCGCGCATCATCCCGGTAAGAGGGTGTCTGAACGGGGTCACCGATCCACAAAACCCATATCGCGCCTCATCACCTCCCCTCAAGATCTGAAGGTTTGCCGCAACTGCACGTGCCCTCCTCCCATCGGCAACACAGCAGACCGAGGCCGGAATACCGGGTGCAACCTCCTGGAGCAGATATGGCTCGTCCAAAAAGAGGCTCTTCCACCTCCTGATATCCTCATCACAGGTAACCAGAGCGTTCCTCCATCCCCCTGACCCTCTGCATGGTTTGAGCATGGCAGGGAAAATTCCCTGAGCCACACGGGAAGGGGCCGGAAAGCCGTGTTCCTCAAAGAACTGTTGTGTCTTTTCCTTGTCAAGAAACCGTGCAGCAGTGTTGGGATCGGTCCCGAGGATCGGTGCCGGAAGGCCAGTGAGATCTTCTGCACCTGACGTCGTAATAACCGCATCAACCCGATATTCAGTACAAAACCTGCGGATGATATCTGGAAGTTCGATAAGTTCCTCAAACCTGGCACATGCTATGGTGATATTCCTGAGATCCTGATCGCAGAAGTTATCGATCGCACAGACCTCAAGTCCGGCTCTGACCGCTGACGCAACTACATGCCTGGTGGAGAAACCGGCAACCAGTATCCTCTGGATTACTCCGGTCATTCTTCAGGCCTTATCTCTTCGACCAGTTTCCCTTCTTTGCATGGAACGACCCTGACTTTGGCGTTCGGGAATTTCTGAACAAGTGCATCTTTGCCCATCAGATGATCCAGAAATATGGCCATGCTGGAGATCTCTGAATGCGGCTGATTACTGACCGCGACATTGTAGTCAGCAAGATGGTATACCTCACCCGGCACTTTTTCAGCGCCGACTACCACCAGGATCTTCACACGGGTCAGGATCTCCTCCTCAACATCCGGAAGGTTCAGCCCGAACATCGTAAGATGTACCACCGTTCCTCCGGCTTCCTTCCAGTGCCTGATGCAGGAATGCCATCCGACATCATTCTCGACAAAGAACTCCCCGCCCCACCGATCACCGACATCAAGTATACTTTTTACGATTCCGGTATCATTTGAAGCTAGGTACATTCCGGTTGCACCAAGTGCCCGTGCTGTCAGACCGACATGGGTAGTAACCCGCTGGTCACGCTGCGGGCGGTGTCCGAGTCTGAGTATTGCTACCTCTTTCATGGTTTCATCGCTGAATCTGCATGCTTTGCATCTGCTGGCTCTACGCTGGTCTGTTTCACCTTTACAACTCCGTTCTCGATGATGATATCTGAAAAAGGATCCTGGTTCATCCTGCTGGTAATCAGGAACTCCTCAAATGAGCAGACACGGTACCGGTCAGCCCGGCATTCCACAAGGAGGGTTTTTGTAAGCCTGCTGAGTGACTCCTCAGCCAGAGTCCGGGAAAACCCGCTGTGCTCACATATCTCTTCGATTGTGCAGTTTTTCTCCCTGGCAATGATATGATAGAGGATCCAGTCGTATTCTTCTGCTCTCACGCTGGGAGAATATTGGTATGAATGGTAATTAGTTCTTGATGTACGTCTGGTCATCAGAGCATGACCTGGAAAATAACTGAGGTCATGAGAAAGGGTATGAGTTGGGGAGCAGAGATCAGAGCATGCAGATCAAGAGAGCATCCATAGTACTGGTCCTCCTCCTCTTCTGTCTGGCAGGACTTGCCGGTGCAGAAGAGACCAGCACCAGTACAAAAGAACAGTTGATCCATGTTTCAGGAAACGGGATCGTCAAGACCACCCCTGACCGGTGTGAGATATCCTTCTCGGTGGTGACAAAAAATCCAGATGTAAAAGCTGCTCAAAAGGAGAATGCCAGAAAGATGGATACCGTGATGGCAATGTTAAAGGATCCGTCAAAAGGCAATCTTACCTCCGCGGAGATCAGTACCAGTTCATACTCGATATCTGAAGTGTACAGTCCTGATGACGCACTCAAAGCAAAATTTGGAGAAAATGTAACCATCTATGAGGTCTCCAATACCGTCACCATCGAGACATCTGATCTCGAATCTGTCGGGGATCTCATCGATATGGCAGTATCAAACGGTGCAAATGAAGTAAAATCACTCCAATTTACCCTGAGCAAGCCGAGGACTGCGGAACTGCGTAGTGAGGCTCTCCGTATTGCCGTGGAAAAGGCCAGGGCAGATGCCGATGCGGTAACGCTTGCGATGGGCTGTGGTGTCGGGTCTGTCCATGAGGTTACCGTTGAAGACAGCTACAACCCTCCGGTATATTATAATCAGGATATGCGGAGTGCGAAGATGGTTGCCGCAGGCCCGTCAACCCCGATTGAGCCGGGGAGTGTTGATGTATCTGCACAGGTCTCTATCGCATACATGATTGTCTGATCTGAAACCTGTGACAGAACCAATACCTGCGTCATTTTTTTAAGTAAGCAGACAATTCATCTGTACCGGTATCCGGATCGCATTTTCCGAATTGGCAGGATCATCATGAGCATGATATCAGGTCTTCGACTTGCAGGGTTTTTGATTGTCCTCATCGTAGTAAATGTGGTATGTATCTCTGGTGTTATTGCAGGAGATTCATCCCAGAATGATCATCCGGATGCGAAGATGAACTCATCCCTTGATTTTATCGGGGGTGAAGGACACGATCATCTGAACACGCTTCTCCTCCTGGCTCATGATCTTGGACTAAATGACTCGTATGGTTCTGAAGGAGGAACTGTCTTCTCAATGGTTGATGAGTCCCTGACTCAGATCATTACCGGACTCTCTGCTGGTGATTATGAGGGATTTATGGACATTCCACTTATCAGGGAGACCTTTGAGTACCTCAATCTCAATCCTGCAGACGTAACCGTGAACTATAATGACGTGGATGGTTCACTGGCAGCGATTGATACCTATTCATCCCGGTATGAACGCCATTCAAATGTTTCCTGACTGTTCAGCAGGTCAGATAGGTTAATTGAGGGCAACATCAAAGATCGTTCTGAGTTCAGGTGATAGATTCACTGATATCAATGCTTTTTCCCGATTATCAGCCGGGCAGAAGGGGGTCTTTCCTTATCAGGAGAAAGATGGTTCTATCGTTGATTCTGCTCATCCTAATTCTGGCTCTCTCCTTCATCCAGTTCAACTCCCGGGAGATTCTGACTTCGTATAATGAGATCGAAGAGGCTGAGATGAATCTCACGCTTCAATCAGTACGGGATATGATCGTCTCCTCTGCAGATGTACTCGGGAAAACAACTCAGGATTATGCGAAATGGGATGACACTGCCCAATATGCCCTGTCTCCTGGTGGTTCATATATAGAAAGGAATCTGCAGATCTTTTCCCTTAAAAATCTGGGAATCACCTATGTAGCAATCCGTGATTCCCAAGGAAAGATTCTTTACCTGAAGCAGTATGATCCAGATACCTATACCGAAATATCTCCTGTATTTTCCCCTGATGATCCCGCATTTCAAGGAATTGATACGGATGGAGGGGCATCACTGCTGTATGCGAACGGAACTCTGCTCCTGATCTCACAAAGCAGGATAAGCAATTCATTAGCAACAGGTTTTCATGCTGGAGATCTCATATTCGGCATTCCACTTCAGCCGCTTATTGATCAACAAGGTCGTGATCTCAACCTCGCATTTTTACCGGTACAGGTGATCTCACCTGAGGGTTCTGACAGTACGATCTCTCAGTATATGTTCTCCTCCGGAGTAGTCTCCTCAATTGGGGAACAGAATGATACCCGGATCTCCGGGTTACTCACCTTTATGGATCCCTCCTCCTCTTCCCGTCTCCAAGTCTCCATCTCCCGGGATAAAAAAGTGTTAGCCCAAGGTAGATCATTTGTTGCAGTATATTTCTGGCGTTCAGTACTGTTCTGCACGGTTGCGATAACATTCGGGACTATCGTTATCCTCCTCCTCTTCCGAAGGCATGACAAAATTCGTTCACTTATCACTGTTCAGGAGCGGGAACTGGAAATGCTGCGGGAGAGACGTGAAATTCTGGATAAATTTCATCAGGCTCTTGATAATTATCTTCCAACCGGGATTGAAAGTGATCAGAACATATCACTCATCACCACAACTGCAGGAACCCTGCTGGGAGCCGAAGCTGCTTTTTACACCAGGTTTGAAGATGGAGGGTACTCCCGGGTATGTTCGTGGCCGAAAGCAGATGATCCAGTACATGATATTATTGCCGGTTTTTTGCCAGTGCAATCCGGTTTATTTGGGTCTGATACAACGGCCTTTCACGCTTCTCTGTCAGATGAAAAGGAACAGGTACTTGCATCATCGTATCCCCGTGCCTGTCAGGTAATCTCTCGCCAGATCATGGCAGGAGATACCCCTGTCGGGGATCTTACCCTTTTTCTGTCAGGTGAAAGTCAGATAAATGAAGTAAATCAGTTGATTCTCGATCTGCTGGTCCATGCCCTTACCGGTGAAGAGGCCCGGAGAAGTACGAAAATCGCCTTCAAGAACCGTGATGCCGTGTTGGAGGCGATAGGGTACTCAGCAGGACGGGTAATTGGGGATTTAAGCATCTCGTCAATTATTGAGATCCTGCACAAATTTGTACTACAAATCGGTGTCAGTGAAGCTCATGTCTTTGCCTGGAAGACAGGAGCCGGGAAAAACCCGATATTATCTCATGATTATGTCTGGGCTTTAGAGACCGGCAGAGTCTCATCTGATCAACTGGAATGGTATGACCTCCTCAATAGCCCGATCCGTTCCTGGCTCTTTGATGCGAATCGTCACACCATTATTGCCGGCCCTGCTGATACCTTCCCTGCAGAGCATGAATATCTTGAAAATCACGGAATAAAATCAATTGCCCTGATTCCTTTTCTATCCCCGGGGGATATCGGGGGAGCATTGATCCTGGTAGACCGGGTCAGAAAGCGCTCATGGCATGGGAGTGAGCTGGAAACATTACGGATCGCTGCTGACCTGCTGATGACCACTATTGCGAGGATTGAACGCGAAGAAGAACATGAACGGCGCGAGGAGAACTTCCAGCAGTTCTTTGATCATCTGAATGATTTTGTGTTTATCCTTGATACTGACGGAAGGATTATCACGGCAAATTTCTTTGCACAGCAGGAGATCGGGATCAAAGCGTCAGATCTGAATGGGATCCGTCTGTCGGGTCTTTTTACCTCACGATGGATGGATGAACCGCGTACAGCAGAAGGGTATAATGTGGTTTCAGGTCTGGAACGGACTGCAGTGCTTCTCACCATTGAAGGGAAAGAGATACCGGTTGAGATGCGGTATCTTCCAGGGGTATGGAATGGAAGTCAGGCAGTATTCTGTATCTGCAAAGATATCACCCATCTGAAGCGTTCTGAGCACAAGTTTGCAACTGCATTCCGATCCAGTCAGGTACTGCATGCAATCTGGAGTCTTCGTGATGGTCGTCTCATCGATGCGAATACCACCTTTTTTGATACAACTGGTTTTTCACGAAAAGAAGTTTTGAATTCAGGAAAAAAACCAGGATATGGGATTATCGATCCTGATCAATTCAGACAGATAAAAGATGTCATTATTACTGAGGGATCCGTCCGTGATCGGGAGATCCAGTTGTATACTAAAACCGGCGGAGTACGACTGGGTTCATTATATGGTGCCCTAATAGAGATCGAGGGGGATCCCTGTGTTCTCTTCTCGGTCGTGGATATCACTGATCGTAAACGGGCTGAAATCAGGATTCAGTCTCTGTTACAAGAGTTGTCCGCATCCAATCAGGGACTGCATGATTTTGCCCATATTGTGGCTCATGATCTCAAAGATCCCCTGCGTGGTATCTATACCCTGGCCTCCTGGATCGGTGAGGATTATCATGATAACATTGGATCCGAAGGCCAGAAGTATGTCCAGATGATCACCGATCAGGTACAGCGGATGTATCAGTTAATTGATGGGATCATGGCGTACAGCCAGGCTGGTATCGCCCGGGAAGAGAAAGTTCCGGTCGATGTCGGTTCTGTTATTCAGGAGGTGATTGATATTCTCACGCCTCCCCCTTCGGTAACCATCAGGATTGAGACCGATATGCCTGTTCTGGTAGCAGAACGGACAAAAATACAACAGGTGTTTCAAAACCTTATCGGGAACTCCTTAACTCACCTGAATCGTGAAGACGGAGAGATCTCTATCAGGGCTTATCAGGGTAGTGGTGAAGATCCGTTACATGAAACCGGGACATCTGAAGAGGCCTGGTCAGGATCTTCTGATCTATGGACTTTTGAGGTTTCAGACAACGGTCCTGGCATTGATCCCGCTCTGCAGGAGTCAATTTTTGAGATATTCCGGTCATATCCTGCTCCTGGTGCGAAGAAGAGTACGGGAGTGGGATTGTCCATTGTGAAGCGGATTGTTGAAACGTCAGGTGGATCAATATGGGTTAGATCATCACCGGGAACCGGGACTTCTTTCTTCTTCACGTTTGGAAACTCTGGCGAAGCCTTGCATGAAAACGTAGAACATGAGGGGAGATCTGATGATTAGGATCCATTACATTGAAGATAATCTGATCGATCAACGTGCACTCATGCGGGAGGTTCAGAAGTATAACCTTCCGTATCAGATTGACCTCTCCTCTTCCCTCACCGAAGCACGGGAACGCACGCAACACTATGATCTCATCCTTTGCGATTATTTCCTTTCAGATGGTACGATTCTTGACATCCTTCCTTCCCTGATTGATCATACCCCGGTCATTGTACTGACTGGTCAGGCTGATCTGAACAATGCAGTTACCGCTTTAAAACTTGGAGCGAAAGATTATCTGGTTAAGGATCCTGAACGGCAGTATCTGAGCATCCTTCCGATTCAGATTGATAACCTGATCTGGAATCAGCAGATCGAGCGGGATCGCCGGTGGTTGTCAACCCTCCTCTTTTCCATCAGCGGTGCCATCCCCTTTGGTATATACCTGTACGAACCTGAAACCGGGAAAGTTGCATACGCCAATAAAGCTTTTTTTACGCTCTGGAATCTGGCTCATAATGAGGACCAGCCTGTATCATATACCCATACCCAGATATCCGGCCATATCAGTATGATGGTTGAACCTGATTCTGTCGGGGGGC
>NZ_JAJRBM010000301.1 GCF_028679455.1 Methanospirillum sp.
CATATTCGGATCCCTATGTAATATTCTGCCTGATTGTACCCGTTTGTGGTTCGTACCTTTTACTGTACAAAAATAAAAATGTGAAATTAAACATTCTTTTTTTTGTACTACTCATATCTTCAGCACTCACGTATCTCTTTGGAAACCGGATTATTGAATTAGTAATACCAGATCCCCCACGGTTTATTCAATATAATCAATTAGCACTTCAACCGATCTCCCAGATTATTCCAAATTTCATTCTTTTTGTACAAGGAATTGCGTATCTGTTAAACGATAATCTATACCAGATTGGCGAATACGCAAATCCTCTTAATCTTTGCATTTCTGCATTACTGCTAATCATCGGTGGCTATTTAATAGTAGTATACTTACAAAAAACTGAAACCGACACATTTTTCAAACATTTTTTAATAACAGGATTTGTCTTAATCTTCATTTTTTATGTGTTCACCAGTATGAGTTCTGGTTTTATGACAACACGATATTTGATTTTTCCCGCAATTGCCATCTTACTTGGAATATCTTTGTCCTATTCACCAAAAAAATTGCATATTGCTGCTCTGATACTGATATTACTCATCATTAGTGTAATGGGCTCACTAACTTCAGGTCAAAAATTCGAATCTGATTCAAACCCTAACCAGACTGAACTCATTCAATTCCTCGACGAAAATAAGTTATATTATGGGTATAGCGATTATTGGGATGCTAATCTTATCACATATCTCTCAAAATTTAAGATAATGGTTCGATCACTCGCGATTCACGCAAATGATAGTATAGAAACCTATCCATATAATAATAATGATAACTGGTATAATTATCCGGAAGGTGCAGATGTATTTATGTTAACAAGCAAACCCGGTTATTCAATTAATGATGATAGTTTACATTCCATCATGCAAGTCGATCCTCCAAAAAATAAAATGCGATGCAATGAATATTCCATTTATGCCTGGTAATCTGGAGAGAGACGAGACATTCAAAGTGCGAATATAAAATATTGATTTATCCAATATACTCAAGAAGAAGCCGGAGAGCCAGGAGTTCCCTCTCTCCACCGCATCGTTTTACCAGATCCACATGATGATCAATCAGTTGTTTCAGATCCGGATCCCGGGTGTTTACATACCGGGTTCCATGTACAGATGCCTCAATGATGCTGTTTAATCCCCGGTTTATGGGAGTCATGGTAGTTTGTGTAAGTATAATCTGAACCGGATCAAGCCTTACAAGCAGTTTCAATTCGGTCTTCTGCTCTATCCTTGAACGATACACAACCCAACTATCAGCACAGGAGAGCCGGCATACTTTCGTATCTGCCACTTCAAATTCGGTTAACTCTGCAGACTCAAGATCAGAAAACGCAGTTCTTACAAACAGAACCGGATCGTGGATAATATTCGCAACTACCATCCCGGTTTCTTCGATCAGCACTGCCGTATGACTGGTCCGGAACACAGCCATCATGACCCGTTCATCCCGGCAGATGATCCCCATGGGAGCTGCATGAAACCGGGTCGTTGCGATGACCTCATTTATTCCTTCTTGCATCGGCCAGAAGTAAGAATCGCTCATAGATCCCATTCCCACCCTTCAAGAATCGCGATAAAAATCCCGGCTATCATGATATCAGCAAGGGAACCTGGATTGATCCCTTCAGCAAGACAGTACTCGTCAAATGTCTGATGGGTCAGTTCTCCAGAAAGAACCCTGTTTGCTTCATCCCGTATCCTGCAGGCACATGCAAAACCAAATTTTTTGGCGATGAAGGTATCAGGCTCTTTTGAAAGCAGTGAGAGAAACACCGGTGAGATCGATGCTCTTCCCTGTCCCTGTGCTTTTAGAAGATCTGCGGTTATTCTCGTCAAAGAAAAATTTGCAACCCACTCCCGTGCTACCATATCCTGAGGTGCAGAATAGGCCATGACATCATAGAGGGTCATCCCCCGCTCTTTTAATTTTTCAGCAACCGCAGGATCGTTGATATCAAGTTCGTCAGATTCCTGCACCCTGACTGAGGTATGGGCAAACGCATCATAAAAAAGGATAGCATCTTCGATTGTTGTTTCTTTGATAATCCGGCATGCTCCCTCTATCCCACCACCCATGATCAACGGAATGAGCAGGATAAATGCTCCAAAATGAGTGTTTCCTCCCCGATGACGGCCGGTCTGAAGCGTTGCTTCACGTATTAGTTCGCCCGGAGTCCCGGCATGTTTTTCAGCACGGTCAAACGCAGAGTGACAAAAAATCGAAGAGGCTAAAAAATGTTCAAGCCACGTATCTGGATAGTCATGGCCTCGATCCACATTCCCGGGTTTGGTCTTGGCACAGACCTCAAGCATCATCGCTATCTGTGCTTGTTCTGAGAGGGAAAGAGGTGGTATGACCATGAGACCTCAGGAGAACACATGTTGCATAATCTTTCGTGCAAGTTCGCGTTTCTGCTGCATATAGATAGTCTTTTTTATACCAGCCTGTTTCAGGGTTCCGTCACGGAACATACAGGGTGTACTGTCCTTGCAACAGTAAGCAAGACTCCCAAAGCAGGTGCCGTTACCTCCTTCTAGGATGGTATCCTTAACCGATCCCATCTTGAGAGTAACGAACTCCTGAGGTGAAATCTTCAGTTTTTCAAGAGCAGGCAGCAGCGGACAGGGTTTGACCGGCATACAACAGAAGGCAAGCGATCGTATGTCCCCCCCACGGCAGAGTTGTTTGGGAGAATTATACCACCCATGTTCACGGTTAAACTGGGCCAGCGCCTCACTGATTGTTGCAAGTGTTTTGGGATCTGATCTGCGTGCAAGGGATACCATATCAGCACCGTGTGCAAAATAATCCTTTGCACATTCAAAATCTGTAACCCCGTTATTTGCTATTAAAAAGACCGGGCAGACATTCCTGATCTCACGAAGTTTCACCACTCCGTAATCCATCAGATCGATGTGAATAATGTCTGCTCCCGCTTTCCAGAGAAGACGGGCCAGTTCAGCGTCATCTGCCGCCACACCTGCACGCATCTTCACCGATACCAGAACACCGGAGATCTTGAGCGCCTGAACATAGGAGAGCAGTATTTCAGGATGCGTAAGCAGAAACTCACCACAACCGGCATCTATCATTGCCTGTTGTCTACAATGCGCGTCGATCTCGTAAATTGCCTGATCTCCTACTTCTCTGGCAAGAGAGACCAGTGCATCAACACCGGAAGCCCGGATATTGATACCCGGGATTACTCCTGCAGCCTCAACCAGCCTGACCTGCGCTGCAATCTCTGTGATAGGATCCCGTGGGAGAAATTCCTCCCGTCCCTGCCCGGAGAGCAGACGTGCTGCTGAAATTGTTGCTTCATCGATTGCATAACCACCGATGAATCCGATCCCGATGTGCCCGGCACGGTCCCTGACATAGGCACCATCGGTCATCCCTGCCATGGATGCGATTGCGATAGGGATGGAGATCTGCCGTTCACCAATCCGGAGATCATAGATATTGTCCATTCAAATCCTCGAGTCTATTGCTTGTATTCATCACCTTTCTAACAATTAATGTTGACCTGAACAGATGCTTATGAACCATCCCATAATCAAAGAAGGATTTATACTCCAGGTGATGAGGTCTCGTTCTTACCTGTGAGACTCATAATACACATTTGATAACTGTTTTATCACTGGAAGTGTTACCTAAGCGTAATGGGAAACGTAGGTATCCTTCTGGTAGGTCACGGAAGTAAAAAGGAATATAATAAGGATTTAATTTCCAGGACTGCCGCCCTGATTGCCCAAAAAAATCCGAACTACAAGGTGAAATGCGGATTCATGGAGTTCAATGAACCGGCAATACCCGATGCCCTGGATCAGTTCAGAACAGAAGCAATTGAATCTCTGGTTGTAGTTCCTCTCTTCCTTGCCAGAGGAGTGCACATTGATGAGGATATCCCGGGAATTCTGAATCTTCCAAGCGGACAAAAGAAAGGGACATTCAAACTCCAGTCCGGAGAAATTCCTCTGGTCTATGCTGATCCAATCGGGCCAAACCCTCTTCTTGCAGAACTGATGGCAGAGAATGCCAGACAGGCTCTCTCTCTTATCTGAACTTTTTTATGCAGATCCTTGTCCTTGATACCATTCATGGCGGGGCAGTACTAGGTGATGCGTTATGTCGGATGGGCCATTCGGTTGATCTGATTGATGTGTACCGGGGAGACTGCTCACACCCGGGAAGCATTTCTGAAAAAACCGCCAGTTCCCGCAGGTATGATCTTCTGGTTCATCCGGTGCATCTTGATCCTTCTCACCCGTTGCTCCGATCTCATACATGCCCTGCCATCACTCATCATGAAGCAGTGAGATGGATACTGTCACCAAGTTCCAATCCACCTACATACGGGCCGCATATAGAGATTACCGGAGCCAGAGGTAAAACTTCGACTGCGACTGCACTAGCATCACTGATGAAGGGAACAGGAATTCTTCATACATCACGGGGAATTTGCAGATACCCGGGAGAGGAGTGTATCACCCGGATGAGTATTACTCCGGCATCACTTATTCCGGTTTATTCATCCCGTGTTCCTGGAGACTGGAGTATTGCAGAAATCTCCCTCGGATTTACCGGTTTATCAGATCTGGCGATTCTGACTTCTGATGAGGATTACCGGGTCGCGGGTGGTAAACTCAGTGCACTGGAAATCAAAGAACGGACCGGTCATTCATGTGGGAAGATACTGGTCCCACCAGGAATGAATTATGTCCATAACGGAGTTTTTGATACCGGAGAAATTACCCGGATATCAGGAACCTCATGCTCTTATGCGTTTAACGGTATCACTGGATCATTTGAGAATCCGCTACTCGCCTTTGAAAGTTATCAGAATCCACTCCGAATGGCAGCAGCAGCAGCACTTATCCTTGGATATCTCCCTGACAAACTCAGTGAATTCTCACCGCTTCCTGGTCGGATGAACATTATTACTGAAGACGGAGTTACCATCTTAGATAACGCCAGTACGGGTGCATGCCTGAAGACCACCCGGGATGCCCAGAAAGAAATCAAAAAACTGAGTGATACCCCATATACCCTGGTTATCGGGCAGGAAGCACGGGCAGTGTGTGAAAATTTCCCTGATGACGATATCTGTACTGCTATCAAAGAAGGAAAACCTGCAGAGATCATTCTGGTGGGCGGTGATGAACGTATGGATATCGGTAAAATATCAGAATTCTGTCAGAAGATGACAGTTCCCATCACGATAACCAATTCACTCACAGAAGGGATGCAGGCAGCCCGTAACTCTGCTTCCCGCAAAATTTTGGTCTCGGTGAAGACCTGGAGATAATTATGAAATACATACAGCCACGCCCGAGTTCAATTGTTGCCGCGTTATACACTGCGAGAGATCTAGGGGTTACCGTTTCAATACTCCATGGTCCTTCTGGATGCTCATTCAAACATGCACGTCTGCTTGAAGAGGATGGCATGCGGGTCCTGACTACCTCACTCTCTGAGAATGAGTTCGTATTTGGCGGTCAGAGCCGGTTGATCGAGGTTCTCAAATATGCAGAACAGGAGTTCAAACCGGATCGAATGGCAGTTGTGGGAACCTGTGTCTCTCTGATCATCGGCGAGGATCTGGAGGCAGCGGTTGAGATGGCTGATCTGAACACCGAGATTATTACGGTAGACATTCATGCAGGATTTGCAGAAAATATCGATGGTGTCATCGCAACGTTAGAATCAGCGGCACAGACCGGTTGGATCAGTGAGAGTGAATTATCCCGGCAAAAAGAACTTCTGAAGAAGGCAAACGAGGTTGAACGGCTCAGAGGGGCGGCAATGAAGAGTTATATCGAGCCATCACGCGGGGATCTGAAGCATGTGGCTGCGACCCGCCTGCTCAGCCTCATCAGAGAAGGAAAACACGGCGTTGCAATCATGAACGCGAAGAAGGAGACCGCATACATGTTTGCAGATGTACTGCTCGGACTCCATGATGCTGCACCAGATGCAATAGTCACCTATTCTGCCAATCTCGAACTGCGTGGTCTGCCAAAAGTGCAGCGGGATGCAACCCGGATTGCTACTGAACTCACCAACAGAGGCCTGAAGTACACAGCCCGGGGAGCCCTTGACGAGTACGGGGCTACCGGCGACATGCTGGGGACATGGCTTCAGACAGAAAAACCTGATTTTGCCCTCATCGTTGGGGTTCCTCATGCAATACCTTCCCAATATCTGGATGGTGTTGAGTGTTTTTCTATCACAAACGGACCACGTCAGGTGGCTCCACTCAAGGAGCAGGGGCATGCACATGTGATGGTTGAAGTAGACCTGCACCCCCGAACCCTAGGCGTTACTTCTATCGTGGAGAGTGAGTTCGGAGCCGTACTCCGGAGTCTGGCATGAAGACGATCCTGATAACCGGGGACCGATCCGGATCAGGGAAGACCAGTATTTCTGTAGCGATAGCTGCTCTGCTCTCCCGAACCTACCAGGTTCAGTGTTTTAAAGTCGGGATGGATTATATCGATCCTTCTTATCTTTCTGCGGTGACCGGAAGGCATTGCCTGAATCTTGACTCATTTGTTCTGTCCCCGGAAGAAAACAAGGAGATCTTCTTACATGCCTGTTCATCCCCACCTGCGGATATTGCTCTAATTGAAGGAGTCAGGGGGCTGTTTGAGGGTGCTGAATCGCTTTCTGATATCGGGTCAACTGCATCGATCGCCAAACTCCTGAAGATTCCTGTCATTCTGGTGATAGATGCCCGGAGTATCACCCGTAGTGCTGCTGCCCTGCTGAAAGGGTTCTCTACGTTTGATCCAGATATTACCATCTCCGGAGTCATTCTGAATAACGTACGGGGAGAGAGTCATATCAGAAAAGCGACCGAAGCGATCGAACATTACTGCGGAATTCCGGTTATCGGTGCAATACCCCGGCTGGAAAATCCTCCTTTGAAGATGCGACATCTCGGTCTGGTTCCTTTTCTGGAGGGATCACCGGATCATGAATTTCTTACCCAGATTACCTCGATGATCGAGTTGGTAGGAGCACAGATCGATATCGATGCTCTCCTGAAGATTGCCGATGACCGGGAGATCCCGCCGTATACAGGTTCAGTCTTTCACCCTGCCGAGACTGCAGATATCAAAATCGGGATAGCTCTTGACGGGGCGTTTAACTTTTATTATGCAGATATTTTTGCTATTCTTGCTGCTTACGGTGCTGAAGTGATCCCGTTCTCCCCGATCAGAGATACCCTGCCTGATGTTGATGGTATCATTATCGGAGGAGGATATCCTGAATACTTTGGCAGGGAACTGGAAGGAAACGCCGGGATGAGAAAAGCAATCAAAGAGGCATCAGAACAGGGTATGCCGATCTACGGTGAGTGTGGAGGGTTGATGTACCTCTGTGACTCCATCAGGTTCACCCAGGACTGGAATAATCTTGCAGCCGGTGATGAATTCCGGATGTGCGGTGTGTTTTCAGGCACTGCTTCTATCCCTTCCAGGCGTATTGTCCGATATGTGATAGGCAGGAGTTCCCCAGGTACTCCGTTCGGTGCTCAGCAGTTTAAAGGTCATGCTTTTCATTATTCAGATGTGCAACTCGACGCAGATGCCCGGTATGGGTATGAACTTGAACGGGGGGTAGGGATAGCAGGTACAAAAGATGGAGTCATCTCCAACAACACGCTTGGATCCTACACACATCTTCACCCGGTTGCGGCTCGAAAAATGTTAGCAGCGTTCTGTACTGTATGCAGACAACGAAAATTTTCCAGTCACTGACTTTTTCCAAATCTCTGAAATTTTCGTTAAGATATGTTTTTGCCTGAATACATACAGAAATAACTTCCATGTATGTCTATATCGATGGAGTATTCTACTCCCGTGAAGAGGCGAAAATATCTCCTTTTGACCATGGGTTCCTTTACGGTGATGGAGTTTTTGAAGGTATACGGGCATACTCGGGTCGTATATTCAGACTTTCTGAGCATCTGG
>NZ_JAJRBM010000302.1 GCF_028679455.1 Methanospirillum sp.
TTGTACCGGTGATAATACAGTCGGTAGTAGTATTTCCGACATCGATCGAGAGAACAATGTGATAGGTTTTTTCTTTATATTCAGGGATCGAAATCCCGCCCGGACGAATAATCCTGGGAACAGGAACATCATGAACAATACAGATGTTTTTTGCTTTCGATCGGTTGAATACCATATCTGTATATCAACGAGTTGGTATATCAAAGATTTGAACTGTATTTTTAGACTCCCGACGTTATGACATACTTTCGTTCTTCTTCCGCCTGTAGTTCTTTCGAAAAGCCGCATTTTCTTCATTCTTGCAATTTTGACGATAATATGGGTCTATTCTCCGATCCATTATTCCCGGATGATATCCTGTGAATCGAGCTGGGCAAACTGGGTTTCTTCTATTTAACCCCCGTTCCTTCAAAATTTATCTCCTCAATCTGGCCCTTGAATAATCCCGGCATTAATACTCTTAAAATTCAAAAATACAGGAGATAATCAATAATATAAACGGCCGCTATGGTTCAAGAGAATTCATATCGGTCGGATAGGTGGATGAGATGCCGAAACGGGCTTTACAGGCCCGTATAAAAACGAGATTTGGGCCCCTTTTTCCTGGGCTTTTGGGTTAGGACTTACGCAGTACTTCTTAAAAAAAATGGCATGATGATTTTCATCAGGCTCAACGTATGAAAATGCATAGCATTTTCATGACAAGAAAACGACATGAATTTATTACACTGCGACTGGCTGTCACAAGATCAAGGTGAGTATTATAACGGTAGAGTATACGATCCTGGTAAGAACCAGAAGAAATATTTTATTGGTTCTCAATACAATGGCACTATGAAATCTCTGTGGTATCTTGTGTTCATCAATTTAGTACTCATTTCACCCGTTATCGCAGCCGACACATCCAACTGGGTAAATGTCTCTTCAAATATCGGTGTAAATTTTTCAATGCCCCCTAACTGGGCCTGGGATCCGGTCGATCTGACTTCGTTGGGAATTCGGACTGATAAAAGTGATGCTGTTTTGATCATAGGGTGCACTCCCTTAAATGTGTCAGTATCTGAGGCTCGTAGTGAGAATATAACCCGTGATGTAACAAGTGAGTTGAGTGACCTGCATGTTCCCAACGTGAGTGAGGTGAAGTATGATAATAAAACTGCAATCGCCTCAGGGACCACACTGGATGGCACTATTATTGATTATATCGGAAAATTTGAGAATAATCATTACTGCCGCTGGGTTAGTGAATATTCTGATTCTGATGCTGTCATAAAATATGCAGATACATTTACCACTATTATTGAGGGAACGACTTTTTTTTAAATCCTCCTCCTTTTACCGTTATTTACTATTCTATCATGCAAAAGGAAATGCTTATGACCTCAATAGGGTACCTGCTATTATGAAAGGTGCTTTCATTTTGAGGGTTCTGACTCTGGTTCTGGTGCTGATAGTTGGAATAAGTTTACCGGGAACCTCCGATAGCGGATTGCAGTATCCCCTTAACCCATCTCCCTCAACCGGTCCGTATGATGACCAGAAATTTATGGATATTGCTACGACACAGATTATGGGCTTTTCAGGAAAGACACTTCCAACAGAAGGTAACGAACTTTTAAACCTTAAATCAGTACAGATGGAACTTTCGCGTATGAATATTAGTCCGGATTTCTATCCTCGGGCTTCTCTCGTTAATGCCTATCTGTATAATCTATCCCAGGCAGGAGATGCATATGGTACCACAAAAAGCCTGACCGATCACCCCAGCACTCTTGGAAGCCCGATATATGATCAATATTCAAAAGCACGAGGAATTTTCGCAAACGCTCTGAAAACATGGAGCGAGATAAAGGATCTCTTCCCAAAGGCTATTCCTCCGTCACTACCTGATCCAACACTCCCTATTCGGCCTTCGCAGGAACAAGTGATCTCTTCTGACTCAGTATTTAAGAATCAGTAAGATATAATGGATATTTCATAAAATTTTTTTTCTTTTCCCCTATTTTACCCGCCTACTATGGGTTTATGAACGATTTTACGATTCCATCGAATCTAAATTGTTGAAACCGACTTCTTTATCTATCAAAACTCTCTACTATTCATTGTTTACTCATGAACGTGACGAGAATTTGTCTGGCTTTTTTCTGTCTTGCTTTTGTATGTGGAATAGCATATGCAGATAACAGAAATGATGCGACCGTCTATACGATTGAGGTCAATGAAAAAGCAAATGATACCCCTGCATGGGATAACAGCGATGAAGACTTTGATTTCGCAAACCGGGGATTTATCGCCACCGATGATCCATTAGTTATTCAGTCAGCATACCCGGGTATTGAATCATGGAACACGTCGCAATACCTGTTTGAAGATGATGCCACCTGTCCGGATACGATTAATCCGCTCCTTTACAGGCAGGCAAATTTGAATAATATCAACGGGCTGTACAATGTCACCGATGGTGTGTACCAGGTCAGAGGGTATGATGTCACCTCAATGACTCTTATCAAAGGAGATACCGGATGGATTGTCGTGGACCCGATGATCACGGTCGAAACGGCAAAAGCTGCAATGGAACTGGTGAATAAAACGCTTGGGGATTTCCCGGTAAAAGCTGTCATTTACTCTCATCCGCATGTAGATCATTATCAGGGAGTGAAAGGGGTCACCACTCAGGAAGATGTAGATGCCGGCAAGGTGGAGATAATCGCCCCTGAGCATTTCATGGAACATGCACTGAGTGAGAATGTCTATGCTGGAAATGCCATGTTCCGGAGAGCAACGTATCAATACGGTACTCAACTTCCCAAGGATGCAAAAGGGAATGTAGACATTGGTCTTGGTAAAAGTCCTGCAATTGGAACAATATCATTGATTCCTCCGACAATGGATATTACCCATACCGGTCAGAGACAGACCATTGATGGTGTTGATATGGAGTTCCATTTCACCGAAAACACGGAAGCTCCGGTTGAGCTGGATATCTGGTTCCCTCAAAAGAATGCACTTCTGGTCTCTGAAGACTGTACCGCCACGTTCCATAACCTCCTGACTCTCAGGGGGGCACAGGTACGGGATCCGCTTGCCTGGTCAAATGCGCTAAAAGAGTTACTTGAGTTATACGGAGATAAGGCAGAAGTATTGCTTGGTTCTCATCACTGGCCGAGATATGGTAATGCCAAAGTCAGGGAAATCTTAGAAAACCAACGTGACATGTACAAATATGTCAATGATCAGACCCTGAATCTCATGAACAAGGGGTATACCATGGATGAGATCTCGAATATGATAGAACTTCCCGATTCGCTCAAAAAGTTCTGGTATACTTATGGGTTCTACGGCCAGGTCTACATGGGAGTCAAAGCAACGTACCAGAAATACCTGGGGTTCTATGATGCAGATCCGATCAATCTGAAGCGCCTCACTCCGGAAGAATATGCAAAGGAGATGACCGGATACATGGGTGGTTCCGATGCAACTCTTGCAAAACTTCAATCAGACTACGATGCAGGGAAGTATGAACTGGTAGCCTCTATTGCACATTATCTCGTCTTTGATGACCCGACAAATATGGCTGCACGTGAGATGGAGGCTGCAGCCCTAGAACAACTCGGATATCAGTCGGTATCAGGAACTGCGAGGAATGCGTACCTGATGGCGGCAAAGGATCTCAGAAGCCCTGAAAAGCAACAGATGGCAGCCAGCGGGATCTCAGAAGATATCATGTCTGCCATGACCATGGATCAGTTGCTGGACTTTATTTCGGTGAGGGTGAACGGAGAAAAAGCAGCAGACCAGAATTATCAGATGAACCTGATTCTGTCTGATACCGGCGATAAGGCTTTGGTACAGGTTAAAAACAGTGTTATTGTCTACTTTGTGGATGAAACTTCTCCCACTGCAGATGTAACGGTCGAGATGCCGAGGAAGACCCTTGAACAACTTGCTCTTGATCCATCCATTGCTCCGGCAGATGTTTCCACAACCGGGGATGCTGCGTTATTTGATCAGTTTGTCGGAATGCTAGATGTGTTCGACACCTCATTTAACATTGTTCTCCCCTGATTTTTTAACTCCAGATTTTTATTATAATAAAAATCTCCTAACCTTTGTTTTACCCGTAGCCAGGGTGTCTGTTCAATGGCAGAATAGCCGCTCTGAAAAAAAGAGATTACTCAATCAGCATCAGGCCCTGATGATTAGACTGGTGACTGGTTTATTCCCAGGAATGTGAGTACACATTCTCCATACTGGACCGGTGCATAATGATATCCGGTATGGGGGAGGCCTTTGAATCGCACGAGCCAGGAGCCATTAATCTGACCTGCCATCTGAACTGAAATTTTATCCGGAGTAAGAACATCTTCCGTTCCGACAACGAGCATAACATCATTGTGGATTGCTGAAAGATCGTCATACGATCCATTCCACATGAGATTTGCCCCGGATTCTTCCTGAATACCTATGGGTAGGGAGGAATTTCCGGCAGCCGCTTCGATGATTCCAAACAGATTCCGGGTCTCAGGTAACCGGATGCTGTAGGTGTTAGAGTCGAGAATGAGTTTTTTAACACATTCAGGGTGATCAATAACAAGTTGCTGGGAGGTGGAGGAACCCATGGATGCCCCGTATATGTGCATACTGTCGTAGCCGAGGGCAGATATGAGTGCAGCAGCATCGTCAGCATACATGGGAATCGTGTGTGTCACATTAGTATCACTGCTGTATCCCATCCCTCTGTGGTCATATGTGTATACATGGTATTTTGAAGCAAGAATGCTGATGAATGTCTCATTCCAGTTGTCCATTGTGGAACCAAATCCGGGAATCATCAGGATAGGTTCACCGGATCCGAAATCCCGATATCCAAGAGTAACCCCATTGACCGCTGCATATCTCACCGGAGTATCAGTGAACGATACTGGTGAAGAATTAAGATGAGACGCTGCAACAACCTGATTGGTGTCGGAATTATCAACACATCCTGATGTCGCAGGGTATGCGATGGTAAGCATAATTATCAATAATAATGCGTGTATTCTGTTCATAGGAATCCCTGTTAAATGGAGTATTTAGTAATCCGGCAGCATCTATTTTAATTTTCTTACATTCCCCATGATGGTATAATACATACCTGTTCCATTAGGAATTGATTATGGCAGATGACTTATTAAGAAAGAACAGAGGCAGGATTTGGTGATCATATGAAGTGGACTAAAATTGAGGTCAGGACCGGTTCGAGGAATGAGTTCATTGATATTACGAACAGGCTCTCTGAAGCACTGGAGAAGTCGGGTGTACTGAATGGAACCTGTTACGTGTACATGCCACATACCACCGCCGGCCTGACCATCAACGAGAATGCAGATCCTGATGTAGTAAGGGATATCCTTGCCGGTCTTTCCCGCCTTGTGCCAATGAAAGGGGATTACCGGCATGCAGAAGGGAATTCAGATGCCCATATCAAGGCATCACTAATGGGATTTTCTCTTATGGTGCCGATTATCGAGGGTCGTCTGGCACTTGGTACCTGGCAGGGCCTGTACTTTTGTGAATTCGATGGTCCCAGGAACCGACAGGTAATGGTGGGTTTTACAACTGAATAGAGTCTATATGACGTTGTTCCCCTGATCGATCTGCGAGGAACTTATGGAAGTAATCCTAGCAGACGATTGACATACGAGAAACCGGATTTCCTATCTCCGTGATATCAACGAGGTCAATTTATGCCGAATATCACCCTCTTTTTCCCGATTACCGATTTGGCCTGTTCGTCTTCACATACTCAGTTTTTCTCACGATTGCGGTTGCATCCTGGTTTTCAACCTCGAGGGTGATCGTATACCTGCCGATCCCCTCATAGGTATGAACCGGGTTTTGCAGTGTAGAATACGATCCGTCTCCGAGGTTCCATCTCCACGTTGTCGGATTTCCCGTTGAGAGATCGATAAACCTGACTGTGAGCGGGGGTACCCCGGTCACATTCTCTGCACTGAAGTCGGATGTCAGGGTGACCGGGATCGCTCCCGGTCTTACGAGCGGTGCCGTATCATTTGCCCCGGAAGCGACCAGATAGGGAGTTGTGACATATCCGTTCGGATTTGCAGGCTGCAGGTCAGACCAGCCGGTTCCATTCGGGTTGCTCCAGTAGTTTCCGGCAATATACGGGCCACCAACCACGCTGGCTCCCGGCTGCGGACCGGCAGGATTTGTCCAGATAAACCTGCCTGCATCTCCCTCTCCGTCAATATTCTTCAGGTTACCAAAATAATTGTTATATATCGATCCGTTCGCCCCGTTGCTTGTATTATCCTGGTAAATTCCAGCATCTGTGCTATTCAGGAGCGTATTGCCTGTGAACAGGAGTGTACGGGTACCATAAGGGGATAATGCGTACCTGTTGGATTCGAACCGGTTCCCGGTCAGGGATGCATTATTGGCTGACAGGAAGATACCACTGTATCCGGTGTTGGAGATGGTGTTCTGTGATATGATCGTATCAGACCCGTCTGCTTCGATCCCGCCTATTTTATTGCCGATAACCTCGTTTTGAGATGCCGTGGTGTTTAATCCTCCATAACCAATACCCAAAAGCCGGTTCCCGTCCGCGATGTTATTTGAAATAATCGAGTGGTTCCCCTCTGAAAGGATACCTATCCAGTTATTGCTGGCATTATTCCCGGTGATGGAAACGGAACCTCCCACGTTCACTATTCCCACGAATGTATTATTGAAAAGCGTATTCCCCCTGATCACTGAATCGTTACCGGACAATCTGAGACCATAATACTCAACACCTGAGATCCGGTTGTCAGCCACGGTTGCACTTCCCGTGGTTATGTTTATTCCTCTCTGGCTTCCGGAGATAGTGTTTCTGAGGATAGTCTGGTTTTCACATTCAGAATAGATGCCGTATTCTGAGTTATTTACAAGGATATTATCAGTCACGGTTGCTGACATATAGGAGAAATCAATTCCCGTGGTAGAGTTCTGGACGTTATTGCGAACAAAGGAGAGATCCCAGCCCCAACCGGCCAATCCGTATTTAGTCATATTCCTGACGACATTATCCTGTATGGTGAAGTTACTTCCCAGTACCAACAGGCCTCCTAAACCACCGTCCATCGAATTGCCGGTTAACGTTAAATTGCAATTGTATCCACCAATTCCAACCTTCTTCGTTCCAATTACGGAGTTACCGGTGAGGACTGAATTAATACCGGTGATATCTATTCCATAGGTGTTGTTATATGCCCGGTTCCCTGAAGCCAGGGAATTGGCCCCGCTCATAACGACTCCGGTATTTGAGCTGTCCCGGACAACGTTTCCGGTAACGATTGAATTATTTCCTGTTGCGTTGATGCCTTGCGGATTGGACTGAAGTGAATTTCCCTCGATAACCGCTCTCTCACCGGGTGAAAAGATACCTATCCCTAAATTGTCCGTTATGGTATTGCCGGATATGGTGGAATTATTGCCGTATGCCCAGATTCCATCATACTGGTTCGAAGAAATAATATTGTCGGCTATCAAGCTTCCGTCCGCCACCGATTCAATGCCATCTCCATTATTCCGGATGGTATTGTTCCTGATATCATTCTCCGGTCCGAGTATCGTCATTGCTCCGTACGTGTTGTTCTCCAAGACGTTGTTCCTGATACTGATGTTCGTGTCATAGAGGGTTACGATACCGAGGTTCTGGTTGTAAGAGGTGACCGAATCACGAATAACGGTGTTTGATCCTGATGCAAAGATACCCGTGTTCGTATTTTCATTCGCAGTGATCCCGGTGATGATGGTTGAGGTACCGTTTGTTTTAATGCCGTAGGTATTACCGGTGAAAGAACTGTTCCTAATAATAGCCCCTTCTCCGGTACTGATAAGTCCACGGGTAAACCCGGAGATCCGGGAGAAGTTGGCGATGGTACCGCTGGCATTCGTGAGTATTATCCCAGCTTCTGATCCCTTTCCCGTGATGGTATGTCCTTTTCCGTCAAGATGTACCGCCGGAGCAGTAATCGTTATGGCAGTAGAATTGATCGCAGTTATATCAGATTCAGGAGTATAGGTTCCCGGAGCATAGATCCAGTAATCGGTGTCGCTATCAGGATACAGGTATGAGTATCCGTAACCCTCCGGGGTTGGAGTGATTGGGACCAATACTATAGCATCGCCCTGAGTTTTCATTCCGGTCTCTGCCAATCCTGCTTGCGAGAAGTAATCCTTGTTGTCCACCCCGGATGGTAGGCGTGAGAGAGGGACTGCATCCTGGGGTTCGGGAGCCATCGCCTGGCTGAAGTTAGCGTGTTGATCCTCTCTGGTGATCTGTCCCTCAAAAATAACGGGTTCAGTCATGTGAGTATCGTTTAATCCCGACGGGAACACTATTGAAGCGATACTATCTCCACGTAATTCGAATCCTGCTGCGTTGACACTCTTCTCTACCGGCCCCGGGAGAGCCCCACACGGAAAAACGCATATTGCAAGGATAAAAACAGCAAGGAGAAGGATGCCCGGATAGTTCATCAGACACCCCCGCAACCGGGTATTAGTGTCACCGGGTGTGATTGCGCTCCATGAGATCCGGAAATGAGAGCTGTATCATTCGTATTCCTGAGAAATAAGACAACATCTGATTTCTCTGACACCATGGTGATTTCCGGTGAAACAATCCGGTGCCGCAGTTTTTCTATGAAAATCCGGCCATTGTTAAAATTATTTGGCCATATATCCAAGTCCATATCTTCCCCATCTTTCAGATCTGTACCGGTCTGGTACAGTTAGATGGAAGGCTTTTATCTTTACTTTATTATTAATATTTTGTTATTATACCGGGTGTACGTGGAGGTTGTCGGATTCATCAACTGAGGCTGATGGGATAAATCGTGTTGTTAATTATAACGGTTATCAGGCATTATGGGAGGTTCTGAGTTGTTTATTGCTTTCTCTTCCCGTAATCCAGGACTCATTAAGTCTCAAGTCCTCATTATTATCGTATGAATCTGAAAGTCGTCATCGAAAAAGACACAGAAGATGGCGGTTTTATTGTCAGTTGCTCGGCCCTTCCGGGCTTTCACTCCGAGGGTGAGACCGTAGATGATGCCCTCTTCAATATCAGGGATGCCTTGCTGTTCTCAATGAACGGGCACAACAGAGTCAAGGTGCCCAGGTCATGGAGATCATCGTATAGATGAGTAAACTTCCGGTCATGTCTGGTTTGGCTGCTGTTAAGGCTTTTTCCCGGTATGGGTTTACAATGGCTAGGCAAACCGGAAGCCATTTCATCATGATCAAACATGGCATGGACATTACCTTGTCAGTCCCCATTCTTGGTCTCTGACATACTCATCTTCCCCGCTGGTTCATGCAGACTCTTTCCCAACCGGGCCGAGCCCCATCAGCACGTACTGCACCTCCGGTACCAAAACCTTGAACCTCCCGGACTGCTCCAACCTCTCTTCACATGGGTCTCACAATTTAAGGTCTGTACGGCAATATGGATTCATCTGTTCCAGAGTACACCAGGGGAAGAGTAAGATCTCTGTAACCAGAATGACAGTACCTCATCGCTCCCCATAATTCCTCAAATTACGCGAATTTATCCAAAATAACCTGATTCCGGTATATCAGGAGATCTGCGAAATGATGGTTACTCTAAAATCAATCATACATGTCTGGATCCTTGAAAAAGGGAACAATTTCGTTTTTACACGGGGTCATGGTTAGTCCTCTCCGTCCCCCCGACCAGATCATCATCCGTCCCTCTGATCCGGGTATAGCGGCGTGATATGATGGCGATACATTTTCTTTTTATTATCAGCAAGTCGATAAAATGAATCCAAATTGACGAATTTTCAGTCAATATCATCTTGAATACCTCTCAATGGTGAGATTATTGCTAACCTTTGTTGAATATGAGGGATGTAGCGCTCTCAAAAAAACAGATCAATGGATATGTAGTAATACGGGCACTCGTCTATCTGCCAGAGGCCGTACGGATTAATGAGGGGAAAGCGAACCTGTACATAAGTTCGGATCGTTTTTAAGTTCATTTTTTTTGAGAGTGAAGAGTTTAAGGAACAGGTTACGAAATACATGATTGACAAGGTGTATGAAGAGATAATGGAAGAAGGCTAATTCGGTAATTATGGTAATCTGTTCGCCTAAGGGAACCGGGAGAACTGGGAGGTTGTAAAGAAGCACAACATCTGGGAGTTCCCAAACGGAGCAGAACTCTCCATACCTGTGTGAAAGTCGGAGATATCATCCTTATATATGCCCGGTCTGAAACCCATGCAAACGAGGTATTCCCTTCGGTTATTCTGGGCGAGTTTAAAGTAACCGAACTCTTCCAAGACACGAAATCCCTCTTCACCGCTCCTCCCCAGATGGGCGAAGAAGTTTTCCCGTACCGATTCAGACTTAAACTCGTGAAGATATTTAAAACACCCAAAGAACTCAAACCCCTGATTAAGGTGAAATCTGCCATTGGTTCATACCTCGTTGTTCTCTATCGCTCCCCTGAGGCGTGTACTGATCAGCCGGGAGTATTTAAACGATTGATCGGGTCTCTGAATGGGCTGATATTCTGAATTTATTTTACGTTTCCCGTTATCAAAGCCATATTTGACCTGCAATAGGATTGTTTGAAGGGAGGTAGATCCACCGGTCCCGAACCTACAGGCATCAGCTGTATGAGAAGAACCATGTTGACTATGGGAAAGATAGATGAAGAGGGCATTTCATATATTCTGGAGAGAAAACCGGCAGTCCGGGGTGGCTGCAGGAAATACTAGAGGGGCAATAATGACATCAGCAGTACAAACGAAGGATATATCTTCCACTCTTCATCTCTCGCTGAATGTCGTGAAGGAGCGATATAACGTGGATAAACTTGCCCTCTTCGGCTCCCGTGCCCGGGGTGATGCTCGCGAGGACAGCGATATTGATATCCTCGTTGACTTTTCACCCGGTGCCGATCTTCTTGACCTCTCCGGTCTGAAACTTTACTACGAGGATATATTTGGCATGCCGGTTGATGTCGTGCCAAGACGGGCGATTCGTGAGGAGCTCAGGGAAGCAATCCTTGCAGATGCGATTGACATATGAGAAACTGGATCCTCTATCTCCACGATATCAACGAGGCCATTTCAACGATACATGAATTCATCGCAGGGATGACTCTCGAAGAGTTTTCACGGGATAAGAAGACCATGAGTGCAGTTAGGGATCAGATCATGATCATCGGGGAAGCAGTAAACCACCTTCCTGATGAGATTCTTTCCGGGTATCCCCAGGTTCCATGGAGGGACATTGTCGGGATGCGAAACGTCCTGGTTCACTCGTATATCCGGACAGATCCGGAATTGCTCTTCCTGGTTGCCACCGAGCGGCTTGTATCACTATCCCCGGTCATCACCGGGATGATCAAAAAGTTCCCCCTATGAAAACGGAATTTTCATACCCGGTTCATTGTTCGCTGGATTGACTGGCAGCACCCGATGAACCCGCTCGTGAACCAGTTGGAGAAGACCTGGACAGATACAATATGCCACCCTGAAACAGCCGCCGAAGCCGGTGGCCCCCACCCTCGACCTGAAGGAGATCAAGACGAAGGATTTCCTCGAGGTGGACAAGGGGTATGCTCCCGGTCCGTATGACTGCTGCGGGTACAAGTGGACGAACTACCAGGAGAAGATGACCCGGGAGCGGATGAAGCAGCCAACAAGACCGAACCGGAGGATCTGCAGGAAGTGCTACTCGATCGCAAAGCAGGCTGAAACAGCACCCATTCGGGCACTTCCCGGTGTGCTGAATATCATCGGGATGGTCAGGATTACCAAAGACCTTGGCCGGTGCCAGGTGTGTAACGGGGGAAAGGCGGTATGACAGGACTCGGTGAAACGGACTGCGATCTGTGAGGTCTGTTACACGAACCACCGGTCAGGGGGGTATCATGCGGGTGAAGTTCCAGGAGTACCGGGACGAGGTGATTGCTGCGATGAATTCTGCCCGGTCCGGGACTATCATCTCACGGGGAGTGATTGAGGCAGAGATAGCGGAGAACCCGAAGCAGTATCCAGGTCTTGCCGGGAGGAGGGAGCATGCCCTCCGGCAGGCGATTTCGGTGGTGCTTCTGAATACGCCCGGAATTCTGGTTTTACCAGGAAAAAGCCGGTCTTCCTGGTGGGATAAGTCATGTTAGTCGTCCGGATGGAGCGAATGATCCCTGATGTGACCGGAGGCCTTGCGATCCTGATCATGGTCTGTGCGTTTCTGCTTTCGTTTGCGAACCTGCAGGCCGGAGCAGTTGAGGCCGGGATATCCCCCTGGCTCTCCTGGGCCTGGCCGGTCTGCATGGATGCTCTTCTGATTGCCGGGAGCCTGATGATCCTCCGGTCATCACTGAGGCAGGAGGCTACCCGGTTCGGGTGGATGGTGGTTGTTACGTTTACCGGGGTGAGCATCGGGTTTAACATTGCCCATAGTCCGGGGGATTTCGTCAGCCGGGAGGCCCATGCGGTCCCGCCGATTACCCTGATGGTGAGTATCAAGATGTTCACGATGATCATCAGGTCAGACCTGAAAGGGGAACGTGTTACATCTGTTCATGTTACATCACCGGAGCCTGAGGTAACACAACCTGATGTTCCATTACCTAGGCGGAAGGTAACAGACGAGGATGTGTTACAGTACTTTGCAGGTAACACGGACGTGACGTATCTTGATGTTGCTGAAGAGTTGCAGGTGACCAGGCAGAAGATCAGCAGGAATGTCACCCGGCTGGTAGAGGAAGGAAGACTGGTCAGGGAGGGGAAGCGTCTGTTAGTGGCTCCTGATCAGGAGAAGGATGGATGTTCCGGTTTTTAATGAGTCTCCCGCTTCAGGATCGAGATGAAGACGTATGTCTCCTCTCCATCATTGAAACTATTGAGATTCATCTGATCAGATCCGATCAATTTTCCAACTACCTGGCCTCCGGGAATATCAACAATGTAGATCGTTCCTTCATCGGTAATAATTCCGGCAAAATTTTCTATGCCAAGTTCCTGACCTTTGAAAAAGTATTCTTTAAACCCGATAAATGCCTGCCCGTTCTGTTCTGTTATGGTATACGTCATGGTATCTTCAGTAAACCCGGTACCTACCATGTACCCTGAAGATGTCCCTTTCCATGTTCCTGTTAAATTTGGAATGGAATCAGGGGTAGTTGCCTTTGTTTCAGCTGCGGTTGCCAATACCGAAAAACCAAGGACTCCAAGAATGATAATGAGGATAGCACATGCAATCTTCATACTGAATCATCTTTCATATTCCGCTTAATACTTTGGATCGTATCCACCGTTCACTGATCTCCACTCACGTCTGATTTTTCCATTATCCGCAACTTTTACCTGGATATATGATGGGTGTGTTAGGATAATCATCTGCAAGCCGGGAGGTGTAGCAATCCAAGGAAAAGAGATATTCCATGAATTCTCAAATCCATCCCATCTCCTAGCCCTGAGCCCATTCCTCGCCGGGTAACCTTAACAACCGACAAAAAAGAGAGATTCTATGAAAAACGGCCAAAGGGGGTACGGATTAATGCGGAACCTATTAAGTCTCAACCCTTCATTATTTTCGTATGAATCTGAAAGTCGTCATCGAGGAAGACACTGAAGATGGCGGTTTTATTGTCAGTTGCCCGGCCCTTCCGGGCTGTCACTCTGAGGGTGAGACCGTGGAGGAAGCCCTCGTCAATATCAGGGATGCCATCCAGGGATGCCTCGCCGTTCTCAATGAACGGGCACAACAGAGCCAGAGTGCCCGGGTCATGGAGATCACCGTATAGATGAGCAAGCTCCTGTTCATCTCTGGTTTGGATGCAGATGGCTTTTTCCAGGCATGGGTTTACCAAGGCAAGGCAGATCGGGAGCCATGTCATCATGGTCAAACATGGCATGGATGTCACCCTGTCAGTCCCTCTTCATGATCCAATGAAACGGTAACCTTGCGGAGACTGATAACCGATGCCGGTCTTTCAGTTGAAGATTTTTGTGAACTCCAATATGCCTTAATATTCTTCAACGTTTTCTGTTTTGATCACTTATCCTGCGATGGAGGGATTAGGTGCTATATTGAACTCACACATTTCTATCCCAACCTCTGGGTTCATCTCCCGGACTGCCCCGACTCCTCTTTACACGGATCTCACAACTGAAGGTTTTTGCGGCAATACGGATTCATCTGTTCCCAAGTACACCCGAGGGAGGATAAGATCTCTGAAACCAGAATGGGAGTACTCTGTTGTTCCAAATAAATCCTTAAATTACGCTTATTTTCTTAAAATAACCCGATTTCAGTACCTCCGGAGATCTGTGAACCGGTGCTCATCCTAAAATCCACCATACATGCCTGGTTTCTGGAAAAAGGAATTATCCTCGTTTTTACACGGGGTCATGGTTGGTTCTTCCCGTCGCCCCGACCTGAACTTCATCCGTTCCCCTGATCCGGGCATAGCGGCGTGATATGATGGTGATCCATTTTGGCGGTATTATCAGTGAATTGAGAAAAAGAATCCAAATTGGATGATTTTTAGTCAATACCATCCTGGTTGTCACTCAAGGGTGAGATTATTACTAATTTTCTCTGTATATAAGGAATCCAACACTCTCAAAAAATCGATCAACAGATATGCGGTAATATGGGTACTCGTCTATCGGCCAAAGGCCGTAAGGATTAATGCGGGGAAAGGGACTCTGGACAACGGGTAAGATTCGTTTTTAACTAAACAGCAGTTTCTAAAGGAGAGCGCGGCTTTGAATATTTGTTATCTGTTATCACTTAAAAAGTAATTGTGATGCCGCATAACAATCAGCCATCAATTAATCACCCCTACATCCATGCCTCGACATTAATTAGACTTTAAATAATGTCCTCTTGTAATAAATTAATCAAAATCAATTTTTCATTTTCTAGTTACAAATAAATATTCAAACTTCACATCTCATCTCATGGGATCTATGTTAAAAGTAGGAAAACCTCAAAAAATAAGGTTATCTGACGATGAATTTCTTTCAATCCAAAAAAGCGAGGAGAAAAATCCTCAATTTTACCCTATAATTGAAAGAGAAATTGATGGTGAAAATGTTAAACTTGCAGTTGTAAAATGGGAAAGAACGCTAAA
>NZ_JAJRBM010000303.1 GCF_028679455.1 Methanospirillum sp.
AACTTCCAGCCGGTTTCATTCACGGGAGCTGCAAACCAGGATGATTTGGCACGTGAACGGATCACCATTCCGGAATTGCTGGACCGGATTGAAAATCAAACCGATAGTGCCATTCTTAAAAGTGATTTTTACCCGGTTCCTTGTGTTGTGCCGGTTTCCAATTTTATTGAGGCTTATACCGGTAAATCACAGATAAAATTTACCGCTCATCAACACTGCGGAGCAGCAACCTATGTATTTATCAGAGATGAGGGGATGGTTCCCATCAACCGCATCGTTGACGTTGATGCCTTCTTTGACTCCATTGAGCAGTTAACCAGAAAACTGGAGAACAGCAACTCTCTTTCAAAGAAGATGGTTGCAATCAACGGATTACGTGAATTTTATAATAAGGTAAAACACGATGAAGCGAATTCTGGTCTTGATGTCTGGAAGATTCTGGGTAAAACCCTGATCACTCATAACTTTGATTCGCTTCGTTCATTTCATTGGAACGCCCTTTTTATCGGAACCATGCATTTTATGGATAACTATAACTATGACCTTGACCGGGTAAACCGGTGTTGCATCCATTATGCTACACCCGATAATACACTCATCCCCTTCTGTACCTATAACAGCGGGCCCATATATCGTGAGCAGGTCTGGAAAAAATACAGTCAATCAGCAGAGTAACCTCTTTTTATTATGATCACTATCATTCCCAAACCAACCGATATTCCCTCTGATAATTCCACCCGCATGGTTATGGACGAACTTGACCGGATGGGTGAATCATACCAGGCAGTGTTTCTTGAAGCGATAGATCCCTTCTCCTGTACGTTGGAGGGAGAGACCATCTGGGCTTGCGGCATCAGGCAGAATGGTCATAATTTCGAAACACTTTCTGCCTTAGCATTATCAAACCGGGTTATCAACCCACCAGAGGGAATTGTAACCTGTGCCAGTAAAGTAAAGACATCTGCATTACTGGTGAAAGATAAGGTTCCCACACCCACAACTTTTTTCACTGAATCGCGACACCTTGCAGGTAAATTCATTGAAGATCATGGGAAGGCTGTATCAAAACCAGTGTACGGGTTCGACGGAGTCGGCATTACCCTGGTCGAATCTGAAGCACAATTAGGAGAGCCCCCATACTACCTGCAGGAGTATATTCCAAACGACCGGGATTTCCGGGTATTTGTCATCAATGGAAAAGCCGTTGGTGCAATTATGAGAGTTTCAGACAGCCTGACTCATAATATCCATCAGGGCGGATGTGGAAGTGCGGTATCAATAGATGCTGATATGAATGATATAGCAGCGCGTGCAGTAGAAAGTGCAGGGGTTGATTATGGTGGAGTTGATCTCCTTATTCATGATGGATCCTATACGGTCCTCGAAGTAAATGGTACTCCGAACTGGCATTGTATGCAGGCTCCGATTCCCCGTCTGCTAGCCGAGTATCTGGTTGCACAAAACCGGATGGAAAAACAGTAAGCGTGGTAAAAGGTCTGATTCAGGACCCGCACTCGATCTCCTTCAACGCTTTTTCTGCCAGCTCATGCATCCGTGCCGACATGCGATCAGTTGAAGGATTTTCCATATCTTTCATCGCTTTTGCGATGGCGTTCCCTAGTACAAATATCGCATATTTATGCTCCACTTTGCTCCGGTGGATCTGACTTGGAGTGATCTTCAAAGATTCATACTCGCTGAAATCAGAGTCAGGGTTATTTTCCTGAAGATAACCTTTCACATCAATGAGCATCTGATGGAGTGAGATCAGTTCCTCTTTATGCACACAATCACTCCTTGTATACTGATAAGCGGGAAAAATATAAAAGAATAAGCAGCTTCGCCTATCTAAACGGAATAAGTCTGACTGATGCCGGCCGACGAACGATTCCGCTGAAGGAGGGTGCAGCCAGAAATTTTATTCCAAAAAGTGAGAGTTGATCCAGAAGTTGCTGATTCACATCCTGATCAATAACGATTCCCTGAAAATTCTGATCATCAGGAATCATCGATTCTTCAATCTGAGAGATCGGCATTTCAAGAGCTACTTCTCCTTCTCCTGAGAGCATCCTGATAACTCCCCGCTCACGAACCTCACTGATATGTGAAAAGACCGATAATGGCTTGTATGGAAGATCTGATTCTTCATCTTTCTCCACCGGTTCTTCAGATACAGAGGAAATAACAGGCACATCTGATACCGGTGAAGCAGGTGAGACAGATGCTTCAGAGACCAGTATCGGATCAGAAATCTCTTCAGATTCTTCTGGACGCCCTTTTTGAGGCCTGGATCCTTCCTTCTCCTTACTGGAGAGATATTCGGCAACGCGGTCTTCCATCACATATTCGATCGGGACTTTGTTCCGGAGGGCTTTGATGATCTCCTTACGGGCAAGATCCTCTACTGATTCACCCCGGGGAGGATAGGCAACAAAATCAATATCAGTAACCTCAAGAAGTTCCCTTAGGATCAGATCCCCGCCCCTATCACCATCAAGGAACGCTGTTGCAGTCTTCTTGTGACAAAGATTGATGATCGTCCCGGGAACACTGGTCCCTTCTACCGCAACTGCATTTTTGATTCCCGACTTCAGAAGGTTGATCACATCAGCCCTTCCTTCTACCACAATAATGGCATCAGAATTTAGAACATTTGGACCAGCGGGCGAATTATCAGGCCCGATAGTCTCTATCTTCTCAACACGCTGACTTTCCCGTACTGCGTCAATAAGGGATTCCGGATCAATTCCAGGTTCTTCAAATTCAAGAAGCAGTGCCTTTGCCCGCTCAACAATCTGGTTTCGCTTGGTGATTCTGATATCTTCAATGTTCTGCACCTGTACCTGGGCAGAACAGGGACCGACCCGGCTGATGGTCTCCATGGAAGCAGCCAGGATAGCAGTTTCAGCCCGATCCAGAGACGTGGAGACTAGAATCTCTCCGGTTGATCTTCCCTGTTTGCTGATAACCTTGACATCAATTCTGCCAAGCCTGCCCTGACGCTGCAGCTCCCGCAGTTCCATCTCAGATCCAAGCAGACCTTCGATCTGCCCGAAAATAGCACCGACTACGTCAGACCGGTCAACCACCCCATCTGCCTGAACAGAAAGATGAATCCGGTATTTCGTAGTCTCCTGCTCATACAATCGCACTACCCCCGTGAAGAAAAATAAAGAACATAATATGGCAAGACAGTCTCTCACAAAATATTTAAACTATGCGATATAGGGTCGAAAATTTCTTGAGAAAAGTGCAGTATTGCTACTGAATACGTGCGGAAAGCATCTGACTGAGTACTTCTTCAGGAATACCTTCAATCCGGATCCTTTTGATTGAAGATGTCTGCCCGCTGATGATCTGAACCGAATTTTTGGGTATCGAGAGAGTTTCAGCAACCAGATGGATAATTGCTTTGTTAGCCTTCCCTTCGATTGCTGCAGCCTTTACCTGTATGCCAACTGCCTGGCGCCAGGGATTATATCCGGAAGGAAATCGTTCAACCTTGCTGCCTGCTGATACTTCCAGGGTGAGAATAACTCCACCAACAACAGTAAGAAAAGCATCCCTGATCTCATCAGGTGTTGTCATAAGATTGTCACCCGGCATTAACAAATGGTGTTCATCAGTGGCTTTTGCCGTACTTCACCCATTAAACGCCCTCTGCCGGGCGGTGCCATAATATGTACCAAATCCGGGTTGTCCCATGGATCATCTCTTGAGTCTTCATCAGATCTCCCGGGGACCTAAGGAAATGAGGAAAGGCACACCACACTATTAACCGTTACGGGATATAGCCTCTTCCCTGCATCCAGCGTGGATCTGTCCGTATGCAGGTTCCGTTATCAAAGGCAACCTCCCCGGACATGAGTACCAGTTCAGGGAAAACTCCAATTTGTCCCTCATATGGAGTCCACCCGGCTTTGGAAAAGATCTCATCAGCATGAATTGGTGTACCCTCTTTTGGATAGAGCGCAAAATCAGCTCGCATTCCTGGTTCATACCCTGCCGGAAGGATCCCAAGTATACGTGCAGGGTTGACAGAGGTCTTATAAATCACATCCGCCAGAGAGATCCGGCCTTTTATGACTTCAGTCATCAAAAGAGGAATCATCGTCCCAACTCCGGGAATTCCTGAAGGGGCTTTTTCAAACGATGATGATTTTTCGCTGACCGTATGAGGAGCATGATCTGAGGCCACGACATCGATCTGTTCCCAGCATCCCCATAACCTCTTCCGCTCTTTTTCAGTTCTCAGGGAAGGATTTACCTTACCGTAAGAATTTTCAGATTGAAATGATTCAAGAGAGAGAAAGAGATGATGAGGAGTAACTTCTATCGTCGCATTCCCGGTAGACCTGATATCTGATACCGTATCTGCTGCAGAGATATGACAAAAATGTAATCTCAAATCCGGGGGGGCTAACTCCATGATCATCTGTACTGCCGCTCGTTCACCCGAAATAGAGCGGAGCCGGTCATGTGCCGGGAGACTGGTATCGTCTCCCTCCCGGACCATCTCTGCATGAAGAGTGGCAAGACCGTCAAGTTCTTCAATCCGGGTCAGGGCACTATGCAGATCAGTACGTGATAATGCTTCACCATAACTTGAAGGTCCGGCAAAGGTCTCACCAAATGCCATAGCACCACCTTTTGCCATTCCTGTAAGATCTGCTTCTGGTGTAACACCTGCATTGATTCCAAAATGACAGAATGAATGTTCGCCCGCAAGAGCCACCCGATCTGCCAATAACTCAGGAGTTGTAATTTGAGGAATCGTATTTGGCTGATCAACCACAACCGTGACACCTCCGGCAAGGGCTGACTTTGTTCCTGATTCCCAGTCTTCCTTATACGCCTGGGATCCATCACGCATGTGAACATGCATATCGACTCCTGCCGGAAGAACCATCAAATCACTGCATTTACAGATCCGATCTGCTGAACCGGAAGAGCCGAGATGAGTCACCTTACCATCAGCAAGGGTTAGATCACAGACTCTTCCACCAGGTATCAGCACATCCCGGAGCACCAGCACATCCTGTACCGGATCCATACCATACGTTTGATCTGCTGGTTCATAGAAGGTTGGCAAAAAGGAATGATGAGTAATGGTTATTCAGTGCGACTGACTTTCCATCTACGATAGATGAGACAGGCAGTAGCCCCAAGGATAATCAACGGGAGCAGGGTCATGATGAGAATTACAAGCCATACTACGGTTCCTGAAAAACCTGCAATACCTTCACTGATCACTGATGCAATCGAGTAACCGGTTGCGGTAACGACTTGAGGAGGTTCTGTTAATCGGGTGGTGATTGTTGACATTGAGATCCGATTATCATAATACTTCAACTTCCCAATTTTCCGATCCAGTTCTACCTGTATTCGTTCAATCTCACGCTGAACTACAAGGATTTCAGAAACATTTACTGCCTGACCAAGAATCCGGTTGTACTGAATGAGTTGGGCTTCCAGCGCGGTCTTCTGTGCATCAAGATCAACATACTCTTCGGTAACATCCTGCGATGAAATACTGCTGCTGGTGACTTTTCCAAGATCCTGAATCGATTTTAGTGCTCCCTCAAACTGTACTGACGGGACACGAATGGTAATAGTTCCCCGGTATTGATCATCGGAACCCACGGTAACCGAAGAAGACTGAACCACACCACCACCAGCACGTGCAATCTCACCAATTGAATCTGCAGTTTTTCTTACATCCTGAACCTGGAGTGAGAGATCGCCGGTTTTAATGATCTTCGGTTCTGAAGGATTCGGGACATCTGAGTCTGTCACGTCTGAATCCGATGCTTCTGTAACTTCTCCTGCCACCGATGATTTTTCTGACATGGACCGGGGATAAACCGGAGCAGGTGCTGGTGCATGGTATGCATCAGAACCCTGACCGTTTTCAACAGATGATAAGTCAGGAAATTTTTGAACCGCTGTACATCCTGACGCAAGAATCAGCAGACAGAATAGCAGGGAGATCAGCGCCTTTAGGATCATAGCAAATACTCTCCGGGTAAGAATAAAAGATAATGGATGAGTTAAAAAAAAGTTGAACCAAACACGTTATAGGACTGGATCCATGCCAGACCGGTTACCGAACTACGATGGTCGAAACTTTTGCATGAGTCACAATATAGGTGCTCACACTTCCCAGGAGGATCCGTTGGCCAAGTCCTTTTCCGGTCGACCCAACTGCAATCAGATCCGCTTCCATCTCATCGGCTGCTTTCAGGATTTCATTACGGGGATCTCCTAATTTAACGAGCATTTTTATCTCAATGCCGTGATCATGTCCGATATTTTTCACCCGCTCAGTCACCATCTCCCGTTCTTCTGCAATTATTCGATCCCGTATCTCGTGAAGTGTTGAGATCCCCTCGTATCCGGCAGCCCCTTCAATTGTGGCATATTTTGATGGTGATATCACATAGATTGCATGCAACTCTATTTCCTGAGGATTGAGATAGTCCAACACTTTTAACAATGCAGTGTCAGCTTCAGGAGATCCATCAACTGCAATGAGCACCTTCTTGATCATAGGCATGTTCATATGTTTTTTCTAGTTATTAGCCTGTCTGATATCGTGCCGGTGAGAGAAGACCTCATGTGAATATGTTTGCATCCTTTCGAAGATTGGATTATTGTAACCGGAATGAATTCAGATCCATTCTCGGGAAACCTCATCTGGTGATACGAACAATCTGCTATGAGTATATGTCCATTAGCTTCCTTGACCTCTTTCTCAATCTGGATCACTCACTCTCACAGATGGCGGGAGAACTGGGTGTCTTGATCTATCTTGTCCTATTTATTGTCATTTTTTGCGAAACTGGTTTTGTAATAACCCCTTTTCTTCCCGGGGATTCGCTTCTGTTTATTGCCGGAGCTCTTGCAGGAACCGGAGTGCTGGATCTTCCTGCTCTGGTTATTATCGTGACTGCTGCGGCTATCCTTGGAGATACAGCCAATTTCTGGATCGGAAGATATGCAGGTAACTGGATTCTGGATAGTAAGTTTTCAGGATTTGTAAAAGGTGAATGGATACAATATACCCAGGAGTTTTATGCACGATGGGGAGGAGCAACCATAGTGGTTGCCAGATTTGTTCCATATATACGGACCTTCGCCCCATTTCTCGCAGGTATTGGAAATATGCATTACCGCTGGTTCCTCATATATAACGTAATCGGGGGAGTCCTCTGGACATGCGGACTTATCGGCGGTGGATATATCCTGGGGAACATCCCGGTTGTCCAGGACAATGTAGGAATCCTGATGTGGTTTGTGCTGCTTCTCTGCCTGTTCGCAGTAGGAATGGTCATCAAAATGTTATTACAGGGAATAATGCCGAAGCGGGAATCATGAACCGGTGTTCTAATCGATACAACCATATGCATGATTCAGGCAACCTACCCCCAAAGAAATCGAAAATCTCTCCCCTTCCGGGAGGAAACTTGTATCTTGTGGAGCGCTAACTCTAAAGGAGCAGGTTCAGCTCGTGATCAGCGATGCCTGATCCATATAGAATAATCATAGACCAATCGAAGAGGAGTTGACAAAGAACGGCATCTGAAGAAGGGCTCAAGGCAATATGCATTATTGCACGAAATAAATCAGGTGTACTGAAAGATATTGCTACGGTATTCGCTGAACATCATGCGAACATCATCATGATCCACCTTGAAGCCTGTGAAGGACAAGGTGACGAAGCATTCGAAGAACTTTATGTAGAATTCGAAGGAGAGATCATTGAGGAAGATCTTCTCAACGGCCTGCAAACCCTGCCGGGCGTGAGTAATGTAATTATCCATCGCTCCTTTGGGGATATCTTCGGAAAACGTGTCATCATCATAGGTGGAGGAGCCCAGGTTGCTCAGGTTGCAATGGGGGCGGTAAATGAGGCTGACCGACATAATATCAGAGGAGAGAGGATATCAGTAGATACTATCCCTCTCGTAGGGGAGAAAACACTAGCACAGGCAGTGGATGCAGTTACCCGGCTCCCCCGGGCCTCTATTCTTGTTCTGGCCGGCTCACTGATGGGTGGAGATGTGTCGATAGCAGTTGACAGGGTTAAGGCAGCAGGTATTCCCGTGATAACGTTGAATATGGCAGGAACGGTGGTGGATCACGCAGATCTGGTGGTTACGGATCCGACTCAGGCCGGAGTATTTGCAGTGATGCAGATATCATCGATAGCAGTTTTTGATATTTTCAGGGTAAAGGGGAGAAAATTTTGAAAGATCTCATACAAAAAGCAGTTGAAGTCCTGATGCAGGACGGGCTGATAATTTATCCGACAGATACGCTCTATGGTCTTGGGGCCGATGCCCTTTCAGAAGAGGCGGTATCAAAAGTATTTGAAGCAAAAGGCCGCGAATATCACAAGCCTTTATCTATCGCAGTCTGTGATCCCGAGATGATCGCTGCTGTTGCCTATGTTGATGATATTGCGAAGGCATTTATTGAAGAATTTTTGCCAGGACCAGCGACGCTGGTATTACGGGCACGAACGGTTCTTCCACCTCTGCTTACCGCAGGGACTAACTTGATCGGAATCAGGTACCCGGCACAAGATGTTGCACTGGAGATCATCAGCAGGTTTGACAGCCCGATTACGGCAACAAGCGCAAACCTTTCAGGTTGCCCATCACCAATAACAGTGAATGATGCATTAGTTCCTCATGATTTCTGCATAGATGTCGGTGCTCTGAAAGGGACTCCTTCAACAGTTGTTGATCTGGTCCATCGGGAGATCATCCGGCCCGGAGCGAACATCGAACGTATTGGAGCAGTGCTTGCCGAATGGGTGCAATGCGAATAACTTCTTCACTCAGGATCCGAGATTTTATCAGGGATTCTGATAACTGGCTATATGCGGTTGCAGCATACGATACAGATGCCGGAGCAGGATGCATCCTTCGGTACATTCCGGATCCTGAGGGTGAGCGGGTAGATCCCTCAGGAATCAGGTACCGGAAAGTCGGGTTTGAAGAGGCATACAATCTGGTAGCACAACATAAACCCAGATATTCAGGACTGGTACACCGGATTCCGCTTCAGGATATCAGCGAAGTTTTGAAACCTGATGAGCAGTTGAGTAAAATAGCGTTAGAAGATGAACGGGTACAACGGCTCAGGAACATTTTTGATCTTCCCGATGGTGCCTTTGGAGTTACCGGATCTATGCTCTGCGGAATCGCGGGTCCAGGATCAGATATCGACGGTGTTGTGTACGGATCGTGGTTTTTTAAAGCACAAAACCGACTTCAGGAAGGAATCAAAGCCGGAGAGATAGAAGATCTCGATGAAGTTCTCTGGAAAGCGGTTTACAAGAAACGAAATCCGGAGCTTGGGTATGAAGAATTTCTGCTTCATGAACAGAGGAAATGGAATCGCGGGCAGATAGATGGCACCTATTTTGATCTCCTCTATTCCCGGTCATATGCAGATCTCCCGGGATTTGTCATGCAGAAAGGAGTGGTCCTGGGACGGGAAACGATCAAAGCAACCGTTACTGATGATCGCTTTGCCTATGACAGTCCGGCCATTTATGAAGTAGACCATTCATCCATCACCCGGGTTCTTTCATTCACCCATACGTATACCGGTCAGGCAAAAACCGGTGAGCAGATTGAAGCACAGGGGGTTCTGGAACAGCATGGTGATGAACAATGGCTCATCGTGGGAACCACCAGAGAGGCCAGGGGAGAATATATAAGGTCCCTAACGCTTCTTGAACAAAATATGTGAAAGCAGTGTTGGTTTCTCAGGATTGCACTGCTTTTGATACGTGCACCTGGTACAGGGTGCATGAACCGGTTTAGCAGGCAGATTTCCTGATAACACTTTTCTTGCCAGCACTAACGCCTGTATCAGTCCACGCCGATCCCGTGGCTGAGGCTCATAGTATCTGACTATTCCATCAGGAATATATTCTACATATCCTCCGGAGAGATCAATTCCCCTTGATTCACGCAGGCAGAGAAGATATGCAGCGAGACGGATACGGTCATCAGACCAGCAGCCTTTTGAGGGTGAACCTGAATTTCGGATAACCGAGATAGAGCCTGATTGTGCATCGTATTTATCGATTTGACCGTATATGCCATACCGTTTCGAGTTCACTGCGATGTCAGAATCAGTCCATGTGGGAAGTGGTGTATGAGCAGTACTGACAAGACAGTGAGAGAGATATTCACGCATATCCGGGTTTATGGTAGGTTCAATCAGGCAGATTTCATCCCAGAGAGCATCTTCATCAGGTGGATGAACGATATTGAGTGAGATCTGTTTGCAGATCGTGTACCTTCCGGTTGAAACAATCTTATCATGTCGGGAAAAATAGAATCGCCGTGGACAGCGATATGCCTGAATAACTGATGATATCGGAATTGCATTATCACATGTTTCAGAAGATTCGGTCATTTTAATGCAGATACCATATAAGATGTAGGTATGTCTTCAAATGAGATACAGGTGACCATTCCTCAAAATGTGGAGCCGGTATACAGTAATATGATCCAGATTGCTTATAAAGAGGATGAATTTACCTTCATGTTCCTTCATCAGATTCCGGGAATTAATCAGGCACGGGGAAAAGCCGTCGTCAGTATTTCTCCAACCCATGCGAAGAACCTGCTCCAGGTACTCCAGCGGACCGTGGGTGAATATGAACAAAAGTTCAGGCCGCTGGAAGCTTCACAGGAAAAAGCACAGAGTGTAACCTCAATGACTGGATATTCATAAATCCGGACATAGAAATTTTTTAATGCCATCAGGGAGAGTTGTATAGGCACGCCGTTGTGGCTTAGGGGTATAGCGGCTGATTCGTAATCAGCAGACCGAGGGTTCAAATCCCTCCAGCGGCTCTGGGCTACCATTTCCTAAAGCCTTATCTTTTTTGACAGTAATTTTCGGTATGATCATACCATGTTCTCAACCTATAACCGGGAGGATCTCGTTGAGAAAAGTTACGCAATGCATCGGGAATCCGGTCAAATCTCAGAGCGTGATGAGCAACTCATCCGGCAATTTGT
>NZ_JAJRBM010000304.1 GCF_028679455.1 Methanospirillum sp.
CTCTGCCGGCAGTTTATGATGAGTTCACTCGACTCACTCGCATGTGGAGATATTCCTGCAGGAGTGACTGCTGCCGGAGCTGCACTCGCTTATGCGCAGAAAACACAGTTTGATCCCCTCGCTCATATCAGATCCCTGTCACGGAATCTGCAGTCTGAATATCTGGTTCTCGATGCAGTCACCCTTCGGAATCTAGAGGTTGTCTCCAATATCCGGGATCGGACCGAGGAAGGAACATTGGTTGGGACGATGGATCTTACCCTGACTCCTATGGGACGGCGACTGATGCGGCGTTGGATTACTGCTCCGCTCCGTTTTGTTGATGCCATTAATCACCGTCTTGATGCAGTTGAGTTCTTTACACAGGAGACCGTGCTGCGACAGGATCTGCGACGCATGCTACACCGCTATGCCGATCTTGAGCGCATTGCCGGAAGGATATCATATGGAAATGCAAGCCCGCGTGATCTGATCACCCTGAGCAACTCACTACAGGTTGCTTTGTCAATACGTTCTCAGTTCAATGGTTTTGCTCATGTACCAGAATTAGTCAGTCAGTCAGTCAGCGAAATCACGGATATGAGTGATCTAGTCTCTCTGGTGAAGCGTTCTATCGTTGATGATCCTCCCCTTTTGATCAGAAAAGGTGGCGTAATTCGGGATGGATATCATCAAGAACTCGATCGGCTCCGGGTTATCACTCGTGACGGGCGCCAATGGATTGCAGATCTTGAACTGCAGGAGAAAGAGCGGACCGGCATAAAATCTCTGAAAATTCGTTATAATGCAGTGTTTGGATTCTTCATTGAGATAACCAAGGCGAACCTCTCATCAGTTCCTCCTGATTATGAGCGTCGCCAGACCACTGCCAACGGAGAGCGCTTCACCATTCCTGCACTCCGGGAGGTGGAATCGCAGATTGCAACAGCCGATGAGCGTCTGCTAACTCTGGAAGAGGAACTCTACACCGATCTTCTGGCAACGATGCGGAAACAGGTATCTGATCTGCAACTGACCGCTCATGCAGTGGCGAGGATTGATCTCTTTGCCAGCCTGGCAGAGGTAGCTCTCAAGTTCAGATATGTACGTCCCCATCTCACCTCTGAACCGGCTCTTCTGGTCAGAGAAGGTCGTCACCCGGTTGTCGAGGCCTCACTCGCCAGTGGCTTTGTTCCCAATGACGCTGAGATGAGTGCATCTGGAGAGCAGATCCTGATCATCACCGGTGCCAACATGGCAGGTAAGTCCACGTACATGCGGAGCGTTGCCCTGATCATTGTGATGGCACAGATGGGCAGTTTTGTTCCGGCAGCATATGCAAAAATCGGGTTGGTGGATCGTATCTTTACCCGGGTTGGGGCGTTTGATGATCTCGCAAGCGGTCAGAGTACATTCATGGTTGAGATGCTGGAACTTGCCACCATTCTGAATCATGCGACTGAACAGAGTCTGGTCATTCTCGATGAAATTGGAAGAGGTACCAGTACGCTTGACGGGTATTGTATTGCCCGGGCGGTTCTGGAACATCTGCATGGAAAACGGAACCGTGGTCCCCGGACTCTCTTTGCAACCCATTTTCATGAACTTGTTGGGGTAGAAGAAGATCTGAAACGAGTGCGAAACTGTCACTTCGCAGTAAAGGAGACCGACAAGGATGTGGTATTTCTACGTAAACTCATTCCCGGTGCAACAGATCGCAGTTATGGTATTCATGTTGCATCACTCGCCGGTGTTCCGGTCCCGGTTATCGGGAGAGCTGAGGATCTCATGAAGAAGATCATGCGGGGTGATGAGTCACCAGGTGGTGGGGTCAAGCGGTATACCCAGATGATCCTTGTTGATGCGCCAATGGTATCCACTCCATCACCATTACGGCCGGATCCCCTACGGGAAGAACTTGATGCGCTTGATGTCAACACCTTAACCCCGCTTCAGGCTCTTTCCCTGCTAGCCGATCTGAAACAAAGAGTAAAGGATCCATCGTGACCAGTGTTTCATCCACCCGTATTCGTATTCTGGATGGAGAGACGGTCAACCAGATTGCTGCCGGTGAAGTGGTTGAACGTCCCGCATCCATCGTCAAGGAACTGATCGAGAATGCAATCGATGCCGGTGCAGCGCAGATTACAGTTGAGATCAGTTCAAGCCGAAAGGAGGTATCACGGATCCGCATCATCGATGATGGGCATGGAATCCCTGCCGGAGAGGTACCTCTGGCGTTTCTTCCCCATGCGACCAGTAAGATTCAGACCGCAGAGGATCTGAACACCTGTCGCACTCTTGGTTTCAGAGGTGAAGCCCTCGCCAGCATTGCTGCGATTGCGTATGTTACCATGGTGACCCGACCCCAGGGTGAAGAAGCAGGAACCCGGGTCATTATCAGTGGGGGTGAGGTTCTCGAGCAGGGAGCCATCGGTGCTCCGGTTGGCACCACCCTTACGATAGAGGAGATCTTCTTTACCACCCCGGCGAGGCGGAAATTCCTGAAAAGTCTGGCAACCGAACTCTCACGGTTATCCTCAGTGATCGAGGTCTTCTGTCTCTTCTATCCTGAAATTACGTTCCGGTACCTGTTGAACGGGCAAGAAAAAATTACGAGTCATGGTACCCGCACGTTGGGCGAGGTACTGCGTGCGTTGAGACCTGATGAAGCCGTACAGATGCTGTCTATCAAGGGGGAGGATCACGGAATCTCCCTGGAAGGGTATATTTCCCACCCGGAACTGATCAAACAGAATACCCAGCGGATATTGATTGCTGTTAATGGGCGAATGATCGTTTCGTCCCGTATATCCGGGGCGATCAGGGGAGGATACGGAACCCTGATCCCATCATATTCATTCCCGGTTGCGGTGTTGGTGATAACGCTGGACCCCGCACGCGTTGATGCAAATATTCATCCTACCAAACGCGAGATACGGATATCTGACGAGTCCGAGTTTCTAAAATTTATCACATCAACGGTGAAGGAAACCCTCCAGCGAAATGACCTCTCCCACTCGGTTTCAGTAACAGAGCGATCAGAACTCATCCAATCTCCTGATACTCAAATGAGTGATAGTGTTTCTTCCGAGTACCATGTCAGGATGTCTCCGTTGCCGGGTGTTCATGAAGCCTCATTAGCCGGATACCGTACAACTGCACGACAGCTTCGCCAGAGTCGTCTTCAGATGGAACCGGCGGATTCTGCAGGTGAACCCCGGTTTCCCTCTCTTACCTATATCGGGCAGGTTGCTGCTACCTATCTGCTTGCTTCTAATGAAGCCGGTGATCTGATCCTCATTGATCAGCATGCTGCCCACGAGCGGGTTCGTTATGACCAGTTGAAGCGGGAACAACGTGAGGGAACCCTGTCGCAGGAACTATTGGTACCAGTTGTTCTCTCTTTCAGCCCATCTGAAGTTCACCTGCTGACTGAACTCAAATCAGATCTTGAGGAAGAAGGATTTCATATTGAGCCATTTGGGAAGGACACCTGGTGTGTGCGGGGGGTTCCGGTTGTTCTCGGGAGATCTGAGGATCCTGAAGCGATAAAAGAAATTATTTCAGGAATTCTTACCGGTGGTCAGGAGAGCCGGATGCATGAATCGGTATCCCGCCTGGTAGCCTGCCGGGGAGCGGTGAAAGCTGGTGTCATCCTCACTCCTGAACAGGGCGAGGAGATCATCAGCCAGCTCTCCTATACTGCTGAACCATATACCTGTCCCCATGGACGACCTACGATTGTCTCTTTCTCACGAGTAAAACTGGAAGAACTCTTTCGGAGAAGATAACCGTGATACAAGCGGAACGGGTCCATGGTTCTGATGCTGGTTACGAGAGACAACATGGTGCTTATGTTCTGTACTGGATGCAGAATGCTGTGCGGACTGATTATAATCATGCCCTTGAATATGCTATTGAATCTGCGAATCATCTACGTAAGCCCCTCCTTGTTATCTTTATCCTGACTGATACCTTCCCTGATGCTACCTTCAGACACTATAAATTCCTTGTTGAAGGGTTGCTTGATGTAAGCCATTCTCTCGCGGAGCGGAATATCAGGCTGCAGGTGCTCCTTGGTGATCCCGGGATTCTTGTTCCATCGATGGCAGAGGATGCCTGCCTCCTGATTACCGATTACGGGTATCTCCGGATTCAGCATCAATGGTGTTCAAAAGTTAAGGAGACAGTCTCATGCCCGTTTATCATGGTTGAGTCCGGGGTGATTGTTCCGGTTGCGACAGCATCACCAAAAATGGAATGGTCAGCGGGAACATTCAGACCAAAGATAACCAATCAGTTTTCCCGGTTCATGGTGGATCTTACACCCAGAACTCTACGTAATTCGTCACTTGGATGGGATGAAGGAGCGCATCCGCATATAAATCCTGACGCACTTCTTTCTCACCTTGAGATCGATAGGTCTGATCTCCCGGTCCCGATACGTGGTGGCGAACATGCTGCACGGGTTCAACTATCATGGTTTGTGGAAAACCGTCTGGCGAATTATGATCAATCCCGAAATGACCCGACTGCCCGTGCAACATCACGGCTCAGTGCATATCTGCACTTTGGTATGATCTCTCCTCTCCGGGTCGCACAAACGGTGAATGCAGTACAGGATTTGTCGACCACTGAATTCCTTGAGCAATTGATGGTACGGAGGGAACTTGCGTTCAATTATGTCCATTATAATCAGGAATATGATCAGTATCAGTCTGCAATCCCGGAGTGGGCATTTCGTACGCTGGATACTCATTGTAATGACCAAAGAGAGTACTCATACACCTGTGAAGAACTGGACCGGGCTAAAACCCATGATCCATACTGGAATGCCATGCAGACCGAACTCACTCTGACCGGCTATCTGCATGGATACTTCCGGATGTACTGGGGTAAAAAGATACTTGAATGGTCTGAGCAGCCTGGGGATGCATATCAAACTGCCCTCTTGCTTAACAACCGATATCTCCTGGACGGACGGGATCCGAATGGTTTTGCCGGGATTGCCTGGTGTTTTGGCAGACATGACCGTCCCTGGAAAGAGCGACCGGTCTTTGGAACCATCAGGTATATGAATGCTGCCGGGCTTAAACGAAAATTCAAGGTGGATGCTTATGTTGCAATGGTCTCGATGATGTCGGCCAGAGTTACTGATGAGCATCAGGGTGATCCATCCTAAGTTTGCCACTTTGACTTCAGACACTCAATGAGATCATCCACTATCGTGATCTAATTTTTCCAGAATTTCATCGAAAAAGAGTATTTGCCAGTTGAAGTTTTTCCCCTCAAAACTTCATGCAATCACCCAATTATAGCGCAAAATCATCGTATTAATGGCATCAAAATTGGAGTGAATGTACTTTTTAGGAGTTACGCAGACCGACCTCCAAAAAAATTATAGCGCATATTTTGGCCTCTGAATATACTCTGATATCCCAACTTTTGTAATTTGCCATTGAGCATTGTACGGAGTAACACCATTCAAAAAATTGTTAACTTCGAGTCGTAAATATGCTCTTAATGAGCAGTTAATATGATTTCGTTGAATAATTGCTTTCCTCGCCTGACAATTTTCAACACCACACAATTCTTTGATTGCCCTGTGATAATTCTCAATTGTCCAACAGATTGACTGTAAAACAAGCCTATCTTCATTATTCAACGGAAGAAAATTGGTGACCCAATACCTACTTGCACCTTTTCGGTTAAGGGAGTGAAAGAGACGAATAAATCCATATTTTTTCAAATGGACTTCCAATCCCTCTTCAGGAATAGCTAATTCTGACACTTTTACATTACCAAGGGCATCAGGATTTACCATCCGGTTTTTCTTAACTCGTGTGAAGAAGTTCCACCCAAGGCGGTTAATGATTTTAAGATTCTCATTCCCGGAATACCAACTATCAAACATGATAAATGAAGGAGTAAATCCTCTCTTATACGCAGTTTGCGCCATTTCCTGTAGATGATCATTTTTTGTCTTGTCATCAACATCTTTATCATATAGGACTTACGCGAAACGGTCCTTCGACCGAAAGATCAATATATTATTAGTACAATAAAATAGATTCGTGCCCCCATTGCCAAAATGTGATGACAAAGACTACATTCACTTTTTAATGGCAGCTCAATGTGATGCCTCTTGCGTAAAAGCCGCTGATTGTTATTCCGAGATTGGTATCAGCATTGCACATGACTCTTTTAACCGATTTCTGACGAGACAGTCTCTTACTAACGAGGCGTTGTGGAAAGAGGTTGAACCATATGTCGAGAAAACGAGTGGTTGGTTTGTCCTTGATGATACAGTAATCGATAAGATTCACTCAAAATTTATCGAAATGACTTATTATCAATGGAGTGGGAAGCATCATAAAGTTGTAAAAGGGATCGGGCTCATTAGTTTGGTATGGACTGATGGCTCATATACATACCCACTTGATTATCGCCTTTATGATCCTGATGAAGATGAAATGTCAAAAAACGATCATTTTCGGGCAATGATTCAAATTGCGATAGATCGAGGTTTTACTCCCAGCGTGATCCTTTTTGATAGTTGGTATTCCGGCATTGAAAATCTAAAATTTATCCGAAATTTAGGGTTAAATTGGTTTACTCGACTAAAGAAAAATCGTCAGGTGAACCCTGATCGTTCAGGAAATGTTGGGGTTGGTTCACTAACACTTCCAGCAGATGGATTGGAGGTGCATTTAAAGAAATACGGATTTATTCGTATTTTTCATTCAGTAAATCCAAGAGGAAAGGATAGATATTGGGCGACAAATATTCTTCAGATGGATTATGCAGATCGAAAAAATCTGCAGTCAATTTGTTGGACGATTGAAAACTACCATCGCGTGATTAAAGAAATCTGCTGTCTCGAAAAATGTCCTGTTCGAAAGAGAATTGCTCAAAAGAATCACATAAATTGTGCATTAAGAGCGTATTTGCGTTTTGAATTCGAGCATTACAACACAGGGAACAGTCCATACTTGATAAAATGGGAGATCCAGAAAGTAGGAATCAACTCATTTCTCAAGGATAAAATTGCGCGATAATTTTTTTCAAAGGGGTACTGCGTAAGTCCTATCTTACTCGATTTCAGGCAGAAGAATCCCTCTCTCCCAGTGATGAACTTTTCTTTAAGAAACTTGACGGCATCATCTTCGGAGAGTTCAATCAGTTTTGTCTGGATGGAGTAGTCCACATC
>NZ_JAJRBM010000305.1 GCF_028679455.1 Methanospirillum sp.
GATCTGGATCAGAATAATATATTATTCGTGTACTGTATCTGTGGTTGTAATTACAAGACGCCAATTTGATCGCGAATTTTGATTCCAAACTTGCAATGTAATGGTATCCCACTTCTTTCGGTCCTCTCTCATATCCCTAACAATATGCCATATGATGACTGGTGTAGGTAAGGAATTGAAGAAGTTCATCGTAAGAACGTGCATGAAAAGTACTGTAAATTCCTGTTGAATTCGGACAATGGTTATTGAATAGTGATCTTGATTGTATTTTTCCTTTTCTCCAGTCCATAAGATATTTTTTGAAATGAGACTGAAACTTGGTGATACTCTCAGTTTTTACACCCTGGAGGCTGAGCGTTCCTTCAAGCCCGATAACCTGAAGCAGAAAACGGGGTTTATTTTTTCCTATCGGTATGAGACTGATATATAATTCCGACCCATTTCGCAAAGCCGAGACTCTGGGTGTATATCTATGTCCAGTTGGATATATTGCATGGATTCCCAGCATAAAGGACCGAATCAAGTACCGATCTTCAGGTTCTATCTGGTAACAATCCGCTCCTCCAATTCGTTCAGAGGGGATATTCTGTTCATCATGTTCGGGAGCCTGATCCTGCAGATACGACATTTGGGAACGGCGGCATGTTTCTACGTTCATAATTTTGATCATCTCGTTAATTTTCTTATGATCTCAGTTTCAGGATTTTTCCTTAGAAATCATATGAGATATTTCACGATGACATTACATAGAATTGAATTTTGATATCTCTTTTGAATATATTCTCAATAGACTTCTGGTATGTTTAGAGATCCAATCGCGAAGATTGCTGATTTTTTATCTTGTTGAGTGGGTAACACATTGCGTATTTCTCAAAATTCGGAGTGATTATCACCGGAGATCATTTATTTTTCATTCCGGGGTTTTCTGATCCTTTTTTGGCTCCCATCTGGTGAAGGCATGCAAAATAAATAATTCATATCCGAATCATCGCTACCCATATGATAATTCTGATGTATCTGTTTACTCTATAATTCTCTTTGTTTTAAGGAGAAATCTCTATTATCTTCGCGGATTATTGGTATCTTGTTCGTATGATTAAGTGTGTATCTGGATCACGGTTTTCCGTTTTCGTCGGGATTGCAGGACTTCTGTTAGTCCTTGTTCTCCTTCCGACAGCGGCGAGTGCAGAAGAAAAGCTCTTACGATCTCCGGTTCTACCACGGTTCTTCCCATTGCAGCGGCTGTTGCCGAAGCGTATATGGCTAAAAACCCTGACATTGATGTTAAGGTAAGTGGAGGAGGATCCGGAGCCGGTATCTCTGCAATCGGGAAGGGATCAGTGGATATCGGGATGTCTTCCCGGGCACTGAATACCGATGAAAAAGCATCGTATTCGAAACTGATTGCAACTCCGGTCGTTAAGATGGAGTTGCCATCATTGTAAATTCGGCAAATCAGGTTGATTCCCTCACGTTATCTCAATTGAAGGGGATCTATACTGGTACGTCAAAGAGTTGGAAGGATGTCGGTGGAAACCAGGATGGGTTTGAGATTGTCGGTCGCGACAGTGCATCCGGAACCCGGGAATTCTTCTTTAACGAAGTTATGAAGAAGGCTGACTTCACGAGTTTCATGCTTGAGAAGAACTCGAACGGTGCTGTTCAGCAGCTTGTTTCACAGACTCCGACTGCCATCGGATATGTGGGAATGGGTTTTGAAGATGGTGTGAAGGTTCTCAGTCTTGATGTTGATGGTAAAAAGGTCAAACCATCTGTAGAAACTGTAAAAAGCGGTGGGTACCCGCTTTCCCGTGAACTGTACTTTGTTACTAACGGTGAGCCTACCGGTGTAGCAAAGGACTTCATAAACTTCCTGCTCAGTGCAGAAGGTCAGAAGATTGTAGAACAGGAGGGATTTGTTTCACTACAGTAAGTTTGCCTCACTCCATTCAGAAGATCTAATCCATCAGGCAGAGAAAGGGGAGTTCACTAACCTCCCACTCTTTTCAAAACACCATGGAAAATTTTTCCCATTCTCTGCCTTATCAGAACAGCAGACACTGGTTTTCAATGGCTTTCATGGGTCGTCAGATGAATACTGGTCGACCGTTTTTCATTCAACTGATACATCCTGATTTTATCATCTCTATAGTTTCTGTTTTTCTCATAGGTTACCGTTCAGGATAGAGAATACGGTCAGAATTATTATGGATCTTCTATCCTCATCAATTCTCATGAGTTTGTATGCTCTCTTGTTTCCTTCAGATATGCAAATGCAGGTCCCTTTGAGTAATGGAGGATTCTATTCATGACTTCTCCCCTTCACTCGATTATGACCAAACTAACCGCCGGGTTTATCATCCTCGTTCTGGTAATCTCGGGCCTTACGTTTTATTTTACCTATGGAGCATCTTCAGGAAAGATTCAGGAATCCACTCAACAGGAACTCCTTGCACTCGCCTCAATCACCGCATCTGATCTGAACGGAGATGAGATAGCCAAACTTCAGCCGGGTATGGAGTCTGAAGTGCTGTACCTGATGAATGTCGAACAACTGGCAGCGATGGCGAAATCTGACGGTGAAATCGTTAAGATCTATACGCTTCGAAAAAATGGTGACCAGATGGAGTATGTCATTGACTCTGGGTACAACTCAGGTACACGAAACTTCCGTATCGGCACTCCGGAACCAAACCCCAGCGATGCTATGATCAGAGCGTACTCTGGCCGGGAGGTAGAGAGAGAATTCATTCAACGACCCTGGGGAACTGTTCTATCAGCATATGCTCCGATATTGGGTGCCACAGGTAAGGTTATCGGGATTGTCGGAGTTGACATGGATGCTAGAGTTGTTCAGAAGCGGATGAGTTTTGTCGGGCAGACCATCTATCTCATCATGTTCCTTGGCATCATCTGTGCCGGCCTTATCATCGCTATCTTTTCCCGGACCATGATCAGGGACATCCACATTCTGATCGATTCTGCAAACCGGATAAGCCGGGGGGATACTGATGTTGCAATCACGATAACCAGAAATGATGAGATCGGTGAACTTGCATCATCATTCAAACGGATGGTTACCAGCCTGAAGATCCTCATGCACACGGATTATAAACAGGAGTGATCAGCCCTGGTGAGAGATCATGAGCACAACATCAGACGCTGTTCTGGAGACTGCAACCGAGTATCTTGGCCCGGCTGCAATTACCCTCCTTGAACGACAGACAAAGTTCCACATGCAAGGACTCTCATTTCAGGATCTTCAGTCTTCCCATTGTACTGAACTTGCGAAATGGGTTGGAATCGCATCGGCAATGTTTATTGAGCAGGATAAGGCAGAAGAACTCGCTGATAAAATCCGAAATCTGGGTGTATGATAATGAATACAATCCAGAATTGTCAGATTCGGGTTCTTCACCTTGATGATGAACCTATCAGCCTTGATATCACCAGGCTCTTCCTTGAAAAATCTGGCAATATTAAGGTAGATTCGGTAAATCATGTACACGATGCACTCCGACTCCTGGCATCTTCCCGGTATGACGCTCTGATCTCTGATTATGAGATGCCAGTTATGGACGGTATCGAGTTTTTAAAAGAGATCCGTGAGTCCGGATATGATCTACCGTTCATTCTTTACACTGGCAGAGGACGCGAAGAGGTGGTAATCCGTGCTTTCAACAATGGAGCCACCTTTTATCTCCAAAAGGGCGGGGATACCAGATCACAGTTTACCGAACTAACTCAGAAGGTCACACAAGCAGCGGGTCAGTACCGGGCAAAGCAGAAGATTCAGCATCTGTACCAGATATTCCAGTCTCTTCGCACAGTGTCCGGAACCCTGCATGGAAGTGAAGAGATTGATAACAAACTTCAGAAGGTATGTGATTATCTCTCTTCCGGAAAGGGATACCAGAATGTCAGAATAGTTCTCTTCAATCGTGATAACAGCATCCGTGCCGTGTATCAGTCAGGCCTTGATGAGCGGATCGATGAACTGATCACGTATCTGAAAGCTGGAAACCGTACATCCTGTACCCGAAGAGCTCTTGAAATGAGGCCAGACCCAGTCATCTGTGAACCCAGTCAGACCTGTTCTGCCTGCCCGCTCTTCTCAGATCACCAAGGACAATATGCCCTCACCATGCGTCTGGAACATGCATGTGTTGTGTACGGAATCATTTCGGTTACTCTCTCATCAGATTTTGCAGAAGATTTTGATGAACAAGCGATGTTTTCCGAGTTGGCCAATGTAATTGCATATGCAATTCATCATTATTCACTCGAAGAAGAGCAGACTGCGATGGAAATTCTGATGGGAACCAGTAGGAAACTGCATATCATCAACAGCATCACCCGCCATGATATTAGAAATCAATTAACCACCCAGATGAACATCTATGAACTCCTACTCGAGTGTGCAGAATCAGTTCCTGAAATCAGACAGTACATTACTATTCTGGGGTCAAGTATCAACAGCATTCAGGAACATCTGGTCTTTGCTGATGTATATCAGAAGATCGGAATACAGAGGCCACGATGGCTCTCAATTAGCGCTATCATCGAAGGGATCACATGTTCTCATGAATTTGGTGATATTGCAATTCTTCATTCGGTAGGGGGGATTGAGGTATTTACGGATGTGATGTTCGGTAAGATCGTCACGAATCTGATCGAGAATGCAATCATGCATGGAAAACGGGTTTCAACCATCAGGATTGGATTCCAGGAACTCATGCATCAGGGTGTTTTAATTGTTGAAGACGACGGAATCGGTGTTGCTGATGAACTAAAGGAAAAGATCTTTGAACGAGGGTTTGGGAACAATACCGGCCTTGGTCTCTACTATACCCGTGAGATCCTTGGAATCACCGGAATGGAGATCAGTGAAACTGGTGTTCCATACGAAGGGGCACGGTTTGAGATCAAGATCCCGAAAAAGGGATATCGCAAAAAAAAGGGAAGTGAAATTGCCGACCTCACTGCACCTCTGGTCAGCGAGGGGGTTTGATGAACAACCCTACCGGAGCAGTTATAGAAGAACTGATCAACCGCCTTGAATCAGGTTCAGGAAACCCTTCTGACCGTTATCATGATATCCGTATGTTTCAATCCCCGGTGATTGTATGTGATGGATCTCTTTCTATCATTGAGGCGAGCGAAGCTTTTTTCGCCTGGAGCCTGTATGATCGCGCAACATTTTGTAATCAAAAACTGCGTGACGTTCCGATATCTCTGTTATCAGGAGAGTCATTGTGGGACGCAGCGCTGACACGACAAACGACAACCGGGATCGTAGAGTTCAGATTTCTTTCAGGCCCGGTAATCTGTCGCCTGACTGCTTTACCGATCAGCAATGTGAATGGGATGCTGATATCGGTTCTCCTGATTCTGACCGATCATATCACAGAACCTGATATGCTCTCATATGATGTGATCCGGAAAACCTGCTCTGACCCTGCTGAAATTCTTGTTCAACCTGATGGTACCATCCTTTCTATCTCAACACCTGCTGCACGTCTTTTAGGGATCAACTCTAATCATGCTGAAAGGAATCTTCTGGATCTTCCCATCTTTCAGAATACTGATCGACAGGAGATCCTAAAAATTTTTAATCCCCTTCCTGAAGAAGAATCACTACGAAGAGTGATTCAATCAGCGGATCAGACTCTTCTATTCAGTACAGTCTGGAGAAACAATACTATTCTCAAACGGCCGGTGCTTCATATTACCATATCAGATCTCCCCCATGAATTGGTACCAGACCCTGTCGACCTGAATCCTCTTATCTCTCTGATTGGTGGACCTGGGTCACAAGTTCAAGAATCGGCAGTTGCTTTTTGCATGGCGCAGATTCAGAAAATTTGTGACGATATCAGGCCTGAATTTGTTTTTGAAGGAGATCTCTATACATATGTGCAAAACCTGAAACATGAACTACATTTTCTTCAGGATATGCTCTTATCGGATCAGGATCTCTCATTTCCTGACAGGCTGGCTCCCGGAACCAGAACACAGGTGATCCAGGCTATGCTCTCCTCATTCAGGGGTGATATTCAATTAAACCTCGAAACAGATGGATCACCATCTTCGAATCAGAACACACTGAACGTTGAACAATATCGGGGAATCCTTGCAGCAGCAGCACTTTCAATGAACCATCTTATCTGGAAGATATCTACTACTTCTGATGAGCATCCCCAAAAAACAGAGAGTACTGATATATTCCTGCTAAGGGTCTGGGCGTTTGCAGATTCGGTTATGGCTGGTGACTTATCTGTTCGTCTGACTCCAGGTAATCTCGAAGATGAACAGATATCTGCCGTGACCACTGCTCTGAATGAGATGCTCGAGCGTATCGATGGTCAGCACCGGGTTCTTGCCGAATGTATTGGTCAGATGAAGACAGGATTTGTACCTACTTCAACCGGCTCTTGCCCATCAGGTCCTTTTGATTCCATCATCCGTGATCTCAATGTTGCACTGAATTCGCTTCAGACGATGATTGCAACCGCAGAATCCCTGACTATGTCAGTTATGGAAGGAGATCTGTCAGCCCGGGGGAATACCTCCGAATTAGGAGGTTATTATAAGGCCCTGGTCACCGGGATGAACATGATGCTCGGTCTTATCAATGCTCCACTTCAGGAGATCAGAAGGGTTGGTGAAGAGTATGCACACTGCAGGTTTGATGCCAGAATGGATGATACGATCACATATCCCGGAGATTTTACGATCTTAAAATCTTCCATGGATTCTATTGGTATCTATTGTCAGGGAGTGGTAGGAGAAATTGATAGAATCTGCAGCGGCTATGCATCAGGAGACTTTACGGTCAGGATGAGCAGAAAACTCGAGGTGACCGGAGATTTTGTCACTATCCAGGCCTCACTGGATAACATCGGGGTACAGATTTCTGAGAGTATCACCGGGCTTAGGGATTCGTCAGCCTCAATGAGTGCTGAAACTGGAGATATCCGCTCCGGGATTGCTTCGGTGGCGGGTCAGGCTGAGAACCTTGCAGCATATGTTCAGGCAGTTTCTGACCGCGCAGTCAGGGTTCGGAGTGAGGTTCAGGAGATGATGAGCGGAACCGATGTAGCCATGAACTCACTTCGGAAGATGACCACCCGTTCTGAATCAGTCGCTGAAATATCTGAAAAGACAGATAATCTCTCATTGAAAGGGAGAGAACTTGCAGATCGAAGCAGAGAAGGAATGGATGCGATCTCCTGTTCAA
>NZ_JAJRBM010000306.1 GCF_028679455.1 Methanospirillum sp.
ATGTAAATGAGATAGAGGCATTTATTCAGGAAAATCCGCATGCAATCATGACATTAGATCCGGATATGACCATCACGGATGCCAACCCTGCCTGTTCACGAATGCTGGGATATAGTCATGAAGAGATCAGTCGGATGAAACTGACCGATCTGAAAGTTTTGGAACGGGAAGGTCAGTCCGCAAAGGATGCATATCAAACAAAACGACCGGCAAGAGGCCGACTGATAACAGAGGTTCCGGCTGGTATCAGGCATCTTGATTATGTGTATATTCCGATCATTGATCAGAAAGGAACCGTAATCAGGTTTATTGAGATATTTTCAGATATGACTGCTATCAGATCACTGGTTAATTATCTGAATAAGTCCGTGGAAGTTGTCCAGACCAATATCAGTTCTCTTGCCAGGGGAGATACAAAATTCAACGTTACTATCCTGGAGGCCGATGAGCATTCAAAATCTGCCAGAGAAGAATTTGTAAAGATAGGACAGGCAATAGATACAGCCAGACAGGCAATTACTCATCTGGTTACTGATTCACATGCGATTGCACAGGCTGCGATTGCCGGAGACCTGAAGTTCAGATCAGATCCCTCAGTTCATGAAGGTGATTACCGTGCAATTATCGAAGGAATGAATCAGACCCTGGATTCAATAAATATTCCCGTTCAGGAATCCATGAAGATTGCCGGTGAATATTCAAATTACAACTTTGTTGCACGATTTGATCCGACCATTGATATAAAGGGTGACTGGATTGAGTTCACAAAAGCACTGAATAATATTGGCGTTCAGATATCTGAAGCGATTTCTCTGATTAATAAAAGCGTGAGTGATCTGGCAGCAAGTTCAGAGGAAGCCAATGCAAGTGTGGAAGAGGTTCTTGCTGGAGCCCATCAGATAGCAGCCAATACCAATATGGTCAGCCAGAATGCAGATCAGGGAGGAGATGGTATTGTACAGGTTATCAAGGCGATGGAGGATCTTAATGAGACTGTTGCGGCTGTCTCACGTAAGGCAGAGTCTGTATCTGTTGCGTCTGATGAGACGAATTCACTTGCCAAAGGGGGAATCGTTCTTGCACACCAGTCTGAAAAAGCGATGGGAGAGATCACCCAGTCTGCAAACGAAGTTGATATGATTGTAAACGGGATAAATTCGCAGATGGATGAGATCGGTAAGATTGTCCGGTTAATATCTGATATTGCAAACCAGACCAATTTACTTGCATTGAATGCGGCAATCGAAGCTGCAAGAGCGGGTGAGGCAGGGAGAGGATTTGCGGTTGTGGCAGCCGAGGTTAAGTCTCTTGCACAGGATTCACGGAAATCAGCAGAAAATATTGCTGACATGATTGCAGCACTTCAGACCAAGGCAAATCAGGCGACTGAAGCGATGGGAAAATCAACCAGTGCAGTACAGGAAGGAAGTTCTGCGCTTGAGCAGACTCTTGCTGCGTTTAATAAGATAGCGAAAACTATTGAAGAGATTAATCAGAGCATTGTTGAGGTTGCTTCTGCTTCAGAAGAGCAGGCAGCATCGGTTGAAGAGGTCACCGCCAGTATTCAGGAGGTTGCAAATCTGGTCCAGAACACCTCACGTGAAGCGGGAGATGCAGCAGCAGCTACTGAGGAGGCCAGTGCATCTATTGATGAGATTGGGAGAATTATGGGAGGAGTTGTACACATTGCAGATGCTATCTCACATGAAATGACAAAATTCAAGGTTTTATGATACTATGGCAGATGTAGAATCAGAACAACCGGTACCAGAGCACGTTGTGTCTTCAGGGGCAGACAACGAGATCCAGATTGTGGAGTTCCTTCTTGGCGAGGACAAATTTGCCATCAATCTTTTTGATGTAAAAGAGATCGTGGAGTATACACGGATTACTCCGCTACCGGGAAGTGCACGATATATCAAAGGAATTATTGATCTCAGAGGAGAAATTACCACAATTATTGATCCCAAGCAGAAGATGGGGATTTCTTCGTTGAACACGAATATGGAGCAGTCCCGGATTATCGTTATTGATAGTTCGATTACCAAGGGGAAGACTGGAATTCTGGTTGATGATGTCACCACCGTTATGTCAATACCAACGGCCCAGATCGATCAGAAAACCTGCGACAAGGATGATACCTCGTATATTCTTGGTATCATCAGGCATAAGCAGGGCGATAAGGATTCAGACAGGACTGATCTTATTGTATGGCTGGATGTTCCTCGGATGCTCAAGGATATGGGCCAATAGATATCTCTTATTTTGTTTTAGAAATTCATAATTCTGTTGAGAGATGAATGCAGGATATTGATTTGACCAGCGTGAAGCGATGAAGAGTCAATACAATTTTTGAAGTTTATTCTGAAAAAATGATGGTCATTCTGGGGTTATAACCCTGCACGTTCTACGATAACATCAGCAACCTGTCTGGCACTGGTGAACGGAAAATCGCTCATCGTAAGGAGGGTTCCTGCTTCACCTGCAGTCATTCGTATCTCACCAACCTGGCAGGTGGTGTCAGCTCCGGCAGGAAATGCTGCGATAAGCTGCTCCGGTGTCGCGATTGGAAACGTAGCACCTGCAAGTGCCCCGGTTATCTGTGCATGGATCTCTTCTTTGATAGATGGCATGAGTATTCACTCCTTGATCATGGATGAAATATCGCCAACAGCCCTGGCAATTGCGCAGTCATTGCTGTGAGTACTGCACCCAAAGCAGGCGCTTTTCAGGTGGGCGATAGATTCTTCGGCTTTTTCCTTGCTGACTTCTGCTCCTGTACATTTCCAGATCGGCATGTGCCTCACCATACAGAACTGGGACTGTTATCATAATATACTTGAGCGTCATTATTATGACTCATGCATGTCCTGCTACACTTCAATGACTCTAACGATTATAATCAAATATTCCCCATATCTGATGAGATGACACCATGGACCACGTAGAACCATCTGTGACCCCTGATGCACTGATGCATGAAATCCGGGAGATCAGGGGAGATCTGAAGAGATTTTTCGAACGCACAAACCAGGTCCATCTCCAGTCTATCATATCAGATCTAAAGCACGAGTATGGTGATATTCTCTCAAAGAACCATGTTGAACGTGCCAGGGAATGTCTCTCCAGCAACATGGTACATGATTGTGAGATGCATGATACCTGCTTTCAGATCCTTCTCAATTTTCTAACCGCTACTTCAAACCACATTAATGATGGAGAAATTACTGATGATCTTGTTCGCTCATACCGTGCCCATATCGAGGAGATGCGGAAAAAAGGGCCATATCAACGATGTGATATCTGCTTTAATGAGGTGAGACGGCTTTTTGAAAAACAACTGGACCTGATGCGTTCATTGGGAATCCTCAAGCAACAGGAGGCATCGTTGCCAGTTATGGATTATCCTGAAGAGAAGATGGTATCGGGTATAATCGAACCGATAGCAAGCACCCCGCGATTTCAGATTCTTCAGGCCGTATCAGCAGAGACGAAGACATTTTCAGATCTGTCCCAGTTAACCAAACTCAGGGGTGGAAACCTTCTGTTTCATATGAAAAAACTTCAGGAAGCAGGAATGATCATCCAGAGGCACGAGCGGGGAGATTATGTCATCACTGATAAAGGATTCAGGGTGTTATCAGCGATTCGGGAAGTGTATGCAAACATCGTGAGTAAAGAATTCGGTGAATAATATGATTTATCAGATGGTCACCAGGAAGGGTTCATTCGTTCGTACCAACGAGATGCGTGGTTTTAGAGGGGTTTTTCATATCATATCTGGTGGGTTCTGATACGATGCAGGACGTAAGGATAGTTCGTGTGGTGAACTGATGAACAAAGTAATGCCAACCACACCATGTGTCTGGTGCAAGAATTACGATGAGGTATGCCTGACAGTCCCGGTCTCAATTTTTCAGCGATGAGTGTTCAGATCCCCTGTACTGTTGCAGTTAAATATTGTAACGGAAAGATTATTTCAACAGAGAAGATAAACCAAAAAAATGAGGAAAAATACCTGTGAAGCGAGAGCCATAATCTGTACTCATGACTCGTAGAGCCTTCTTTGTGACTTCATATCTACTAGATGTAACAGAGAGAATGTAGACATTATTGATAATCTGAAATAGTGTTATACTGAGCGACAGAAATTGCAATTTTGAATTCTTACACGAATAGGATAGATTTGCAATTAAATGAAAAATATCAGAAATACTTTTACTTATTCACATATCTCTCTGGCGCTCAGTATACCTAGATTTTCATCTGCAAATTCCA
>NZ_JAJRBM010000307.1 GCF_028679455.1 Methanospirillum sp.
GATGGGGAATGAGAAGATGATGGAATATCCAACACCCTGTCTGGTTTCTCGATCAGTATCGATCTTGTGCCTGAATCACCCTGAGTTTCTGAAAATTTTACGAGCAGACCTGATCGAAGGGTTATCTCATGAGGGGGAGAACTGTTGGATACCTGTTTTGTTGCCCGATTGCAGAGTTTTTTAATCAACTGGGAAATTTCAGCCTCTGACAGGATGAGTGATGTAAAAAGCAGGCCATGTTCCACATGTTGCAGGGTGATGATCTGCTTTGGGCCTGTAATGGATATGAGTTGAACAGCCGGATCCTCTACCAGTGGCTGAATTTTACCTAGTCCGCGGGCATCACGGTTGATGAAGTAGGCCAGTTTCTCAATCTCTTTTGCAGTGAATGATGGAAAGCGTTCTTTGGTGATGCGAGTGAATTCACGTGAAAAATTTCTGGATAATCGGTGATATGCCTGTTTATCATGCAATAACTGCTTGATCTGCACCCGCAGGGCAGAACATGCCTGGATTAGTTCAGGGCTGAGTTCAGGTTCATGTACCTGGTACTCTGAAATAGTTCCACTATTGGTGGATATCAAAACCTGAGCCTGACTCCCCTTTATCTGATAACGAGCAGGAGATGCATTCCGAAATTGAGGTTTTTGTTCGGATTCAACATCAGGCATAAGCATTACTCGTCATTGCGTCGTGGATCCGATGAGGAAGATTGTGAGGGTGTAGGGGATCAGAATTGCAGTACTATGTTACATTATTAGAATTTAATATTATCAAATGCGTTGCATTTCGAAATCTTATTACGATGAACGACCTCATCATACATAAATGGTGTCATGCCCTCGTTTTGAAAACGTATTAGCCGTTTTTGTACGAATGAGATGAGTAAAAAGAATTGTCTGCAATCAAATAAGAATTTATTGTTTTAATACAAATTTGTTTTATAATTGTGTGCCCCCACCCCATTAGGAATGATACCTGGTATAGAGATTCAACTCCGGATTGTTAGAATATTGATAATATGACCCATGTTCTTATCATTGATGATATCAAGGAGGATCGGGAACGGGCTACGGTGATCCTTTCCTCCGGTGGGTATCAGATCGCTGGCTATGCATCTGATGGTGAGACCGGAATATCTCTGTATCAAAAACTGAATCCTGATATTACGCTTATCGATCTGATTATGCCGGGAATAAACGGAATTGATACCCTACAGAGAATCAGGGTTATAGATCCTCAAGCAAAAATAATTTTGTGTACGTCTGCCGGACAACACACGGTTATTGATCTAGCGATGCGGAGTGGTGCAATCGGGTATGTTGTCAAGCCCTATAATCCAGAAATACTCCTTACCGCGATTCGAAGAATCGTTGAGAATGTGTGATCTTTGGATCAAAAATGAGGTTTTATGCCCTGTTCTGTTGGGCATTTCTCTGATCATGGTGTACTGCATGTCCACCATTTCCATATTTATTTCCGGATCGGCCGCATTGCATACCGGCTTCATTGCATGGCCTGGTTCCGGTATGTAAACAGGTGCCCTGAATACAGGTTCCATTTCCATTTCCACCCATCTGATACGCCGTTCCGCCGAACTGGTTACCTGTCCCGTCCTGGGGGCCGGTCTTTCCTGCCCCGGAGACCGGAAGGATTACCATCATGATAATAACTACTGCGACCAGAGTGATTCCAACAACGCCAAGTGCAGTTTTTTTCATCATTTCACCGGTTTAGGAGTACCGATTCTTTCCATACTGCATGCCGGTTCCATCCCGTGGCTGGGTTCCATTATTTGGACAATCGGTCTGTGGACAGTCAGGATTCAGACATACACCGGTCCCTGCTCCGGATCCGTTCTGCAGCATCTTTCCACTGCCACCCTGACCGGCGGCTGACGCCGGGAAGATTGCAGCGATGGCGATTAAGCCAAGGATAAGGACTATTGCTATTGCTTTCATACGTAACTCTTCACCGCATGTGCGGTGCATAATAAGTCATACAATCCGTCAGGGTATAAATGCCCAAAATGATGATGGTTCCCCCTCTGAACCCGGAGGTTACCAGGTAATCCTCGCTTACCATTTGGCAGCTCATGATGGACCCGGGTGAGACGAAAAAAAGAACACGTATAAATGATCCCGGAGAGTGATCAATTACAAAGAAATCATAATTGATATGGGAAAAATCTGGATGAATCACCCTCTGCATGCGATTAATACACCCAATATTACGCAGTGGCCTCTTGTAGTCCTGGTGTTTTCAACACTCATCTGCCTCGCGGTAAGCATCTTTTTTCTCCGAATGCACATATCCATCGTTTTTCAAAACCTGTACTACTTCCCGATTCTTATAGCCTGTATTTTTTATAGCCGCAAAGGGTTTATCTTCTCGATTATTCTTTCCCTTACCTATTTTATCCTCATCCTACTCCATTCCCGGGATCCTGAAGTCCTGCTGCAGGCATTTGTCAGGGTGTGTATTTTTATCCTCATCGCCTGGGTAACCTCGTTCCTCTCACAGATGATAAAGCAGGCTGGAGAGAAACTCCGGGAAAAAGAAGCCCTGTTCAGAGGAATATTTGATACCATGCCCAGCGGTTCTGCAATTTTTCAGGTTGCCAACCAGGGAGAGACAGATTCTGATTATCTCATCAAGGACATGAACAAGGCCGCACTCAGATATGAGAATAAACAAAAATCAGAAGTAATCGGCAGATCATTGGCAGAAGTCAATCCGGTGGCATATGATGATACCATCGTCTCGAAATTACAGGAAGTCTGGAGGAGCGAGGAGATAATTTCCTATCCATCAAAGATCGTTTCAGGTGACAACATCCTTTCGTATTACGAAAACTCTCATTTTAAATTGTCTTCCGGGGAGATAGTTTCAATCTATACTGATGTTACCGAAAAGAAAGTGATCGAAGAGGAACTGAAGGAGAGTGAAGAAAAGTTCCGTCTTGCCATGGAAACCACTTCTGATGGTCTCTGGGACTGGAACATGAATACCGGAGAGGTGTATTACAGTCCGGCATTTGCTGCCATTATTGGGGAAACTCATATGGATCCCAGGTTTGAATCATGGGAATCACGGATTCACCCTGATGACAGGGAAAGGGCACTCGCCTCACTAAAAGCGCATATACAAAGAAAAACCGACCGCTGGCGAGTTGATATCCGGATAGCGACGTCAGATGGAACATGGAAGTGGGTTCTGAACCGGGGATCAGTGGTATCGTGGGATGATGACGGAAAACCGGTTCGGATGATTGGTACTATCACTGATATATCTGAACAAAAACATATCGAAGAGATCATCAGGACCGAACGTGATCGGGCTGAACAATACCTGAATATTGCCGAGGTGATAATCGTTGCCATCTCACGTGAAGGGACTGTCGTACTGATCAACCGGAAAGGAGCTGATATGCTAAAGGCTCCTGCTGACAAGATCATCGGTCTGAACTGGTTTGATACCTTTATTCCTCCTGAACTGAGAAACTCAGTGAAGGATACTTTCAATGCTATCATTGAGGGGACCGGTGATGAATATTCCTTTCATGAAAATGAGATTATTGCACGGGATGGGAGAAGAATCCGTGTATCCTGGGTAAATACTCTTATAAAAACCCCGTCGGGTCAGATCATCGGAACCCTCTCATCCGGTGAAGATCTAACCCTGAAAACGGAACTTGAACAGGAGAAGACCAGGTTATTGGATCAGATTCAACAAAATCTGGCACAGATGGCTTATCTGAATGATAATATCAGAAATCCTCTCTCTCTCATCATGGCACTTTCAGATCTTCACTACGAAGAAGAGACAAGCAAAAGAATCCATGAACAGGTAGAGATCATTGATGACAGCATTACAAACCTGGATCAGCGGTGGGCAGAATCTGAAAAGGTTTTGGATTTTATTCGGAAGCATTACCAGATTACTCCGAAGCGATAAGGTAAACGGTATTGGTAATACCGCCCATTTCTCACGAATTCTTGATTCTCCTGCATTCCTGTGATTCTGGCATGATGATGAGACCCGATTGGGGACCTTTGTTTCTATTACTCTTTTGTTGCATCCCTGATTGACTTTTCATCACCGAGGTGATGATTCTGAAACCGAGACTTAATATCTATGTAATTGATATGAAACTATAAGATATCTTAAAAAACCATGTTCTCTGATAGAAAGTTACGATCTCATGAGGTATCCATGAAATGATAGGAGAGATTCACGCCCTCTATGTTGACGACGAAGAGGATCTGCTCACCCTTGGTAAGGTTTTTCTTGAACGCCTCGGAGATTTCACGGTCACTACCGTTCCTGGAGCAGCCAGGGCAATAGAACTTCTATCGAATCACTCATTTGATGTGATCATCTCTGACTACCAGATGCCGAAGATGGATGGAATCGAATTTCTCAAAACCGTCAGGAGTTCGGGGAATTCTATTCCTTTTATCCTCTTCACCGGAAAAGGACGGGAAACGGTCGTAATCCAGGCACTAAATGAAGGAGCAGATTTTTATGTCCAGAAAGGTGGAGATCCACAATCGCAGTTTGTTGAGCTTGTCCATAAGGTGAGGCAGTCGGTAACACGGAGAAGATTAGAAGCTAGTGTTAGCGATCATGAACGGCGTGAGGCAGATATCATTAATTTCCTCCCTGATGCAACCTTTGCAATCGATACCGATGGAATGGTAATTGCATGGAACCGGGCGATGGAACAGATGACCGGGGTTAAGGCCCAGGATATCGTAGGAAAAGGAGATTATGAATATGCTCTCCCGTTCTATCTCGAACGCCGTCCAATTCTTATTGACCTGATACTAAAGGATGATCCTGGCACGTATGCTCAGTATCCCACCATAAAACGTGAAGGAGTGTTTCTTTCTTCTGAAAAAACTCTTCCTCACTTTCATGATAGAATGGGTGTATCATTATGGTTCACTGCCTCGCCGCTTTATGATAATCAGGGCACGATTGTCGGGGCGATCGAATCGATCAGGGATATTACCGAGAGTAAACGGGCAGAAGAAGCATTACGCCTGGACGAATCACGTCTTGAAGCTCTCCTGAAGTTAAACCTGATGATTGGCGATTCAGAACATGATATTACAGAATTTGCCCTGAATGAGGCAGTCAGGCTTACTCAAAGTACAATTGGATATATTGCATTTGTTAGTGAAGATGAATCAGTCCTTACGATGTATTCCTGGTCTAAAGGAGCAATGCAAGAATGCCAGGTGCAAGAAAAACCTCTGATCTATCTGGTTGTTTCAACCGGATTATGGGGTGAAGCGATCAGACAGCGAAGACCAATAATCACCAATGATTATGACGCAGAAAGTCCACTGAAAAGGGGAACCCCACAAGGTCATGTACGCCTGATACGGCATCTCGGGGTCCCGGTTTTTGATGCAGATCGAATCGTCATCGTTGCAGGAGTTGGTAATAAGTCTGATAATTATAGCCCCTCTGATATCCGTCAGATAGAACTCTTGATGGGAGGAATGTGGACAATTCTTCAGCGAAAACGGGCTGAACTGACTCTCCTCCGAAATTATGAAGAGCTCCATGCTGCATATGAGGAGATATCTGCTACAGAAGAAGAGCTTCGCTCAAATCTTGATGAAATAACCCGCCAGGGGGAAAAACTGCTGGAAAATGAGCATCAGTTGCATGCAATGGCCAGTAACATTCCCGGTGTCGTATACCGGTTCTGCATATATCCTGATGGAAAATGGAATTTTACGTATATCAGCGAACGCAGCCGTGAGATCCTTGGTATCGATAATGACCCTGCCACTTTTGATGACCGGTTTACTGAGGGTCTCATAGTAAACGAACGGGAAAAATTCCGAAACTCAATTTTGCATGCTATCAGGACAAAAACGCTTTGGGAATTTGAGGGGCAGTATACAAAGCCCTCTGGAGAAATCATCTGGCTGAATGCTTTTTCGAGCCCATCAATGGAATATGGCAACCTGATCTTTGACGGGGTAATCTTTAATGATACCGACCGAAAACAGAAGAGTGAGTTTCTCCAACTCCTTGCCCATATCTCTGATGAATCACCGTCATCTATCACCATCCATGATTTTGACGGCACCATGCTCTATGCCAATGATCAGACGTTCCGGTTGCACGGATATACCCGCGAAGAGTTTCTGGCAAAAAACCTCCATGAGATTGACGTTCCTGAGAGTGAGCAGTTAATTGCTGAACGGGCGAAGCAGATTCTCGAAACAGGTGCTATTGATTTTGATGTACAGCATTTCAGAAAGGACGGTTCCATACTCCCCCTTCATACGTATGTAAAGATCATCGAATGGAAGGGAAAAAAGGTACTGTTAAGTATCGCTATGGATCGTTCGGAGAGGATAAGATCTGAGGAGGCTCTTCATGAAGCGAACCAGAAATTCAGATTACTTACCGGTCTTACCAGGCATGATATTCTCAACCAACTCTCTGTAGTACGGGGCTTCCAACTGCTGGCGATGGAAGAATCAGACCCTGCAATAATCCGTGAATACATTTCCCGAGCCCAGCAAGTCGGCGAAAGAATTGAACGCACCATCGAATTCACCAAAAAATATGAAGAATTTGGGATTGCTTCCAGCGGATGGCAACGGATACATGCGGTAATTGATTCGGCAAAGGATGAGGTCTCGTTGAATGGATTCAGCATATTGAATCACATTCCTAAAGACCTTGAGATCTATGCAGATCCTATCATCAGGAAAGTCTTTGCAACCCTTTTGGA
>NZ_JAJRBM010000308.1 GCF_028679455.1 Methanospirillum sp.
CACCAGTGGTGGGGATATCAAAGCGTATTGCACGAAAGGATCAGAAGGCTATCACCCTGTACCGTGATCTCTATCGGGTTCCTCAGGATGTGCTGGACTCATTTACCGATCCTCTCAATATCGTCAACCATTTTGCAAACGAGTACGAACGTGTGATGAAACAGGCCGGGCTCTCGATCGACTGGTCCCGCCGGTTCACTACGGTTGAACCGACCTACAGTAAGTTCATCGAATGGCAATGGAAGCACCTCAATGAGGCAGGTCATGTGGTCAAAGGAGCCCACCCGGTCAGGTACTGTCCCCAGTGTGAGAACCCTGTCGGTGACCATGATCTCCTCGAAGGGGACAAGGCAGAGATCCAGAAGTTCATCCTGATCCTCTTCAAATATGGTGACGTTACCATCCCATGCGCAACACTCAGGCCTGAAACCGTGTACGGGGTAACCAACCTCTGGGTAAACCCGAACGTAGAGTATGTCAGGGCAACGGTGGATGGAAAGGAGTGGATACTCTCTCGTGACGCGATGTACAAGATCAGCCTGCAGGATCACGAAGTCACCGAACTTGGAGTGATTTCCGGATCTGAACTGGTTGACAAGACCGTGTCTCACCCGCTCTGTGGCGAGATCCCGATCCTTCCAGCAGTCTTTGTTGATCCGGATATGGCAACTGGTCTTGTAATGAGTGTACCGGCCCATGCCCCCTATGATTATATTGCCCTGCGTGACCTCCAGCAGAAAGGAAAATATACCGATATCAAACCGGTTGGGTTGATCAAGGTTGACGGGTATGGTGAATTCCCGGCGGTCGAAGCAGTTGAGAAGGCAGATATCATCAACCAGGATGATCCAAATCTCGAAACACTGACCCAAGAGGTCTACTCAGCCGAGCATGCGACCGGTAAGATGTATGATCAGTACGGGGGAAAACCGGTAAAGTTCGCACGTGATGAGATCGGTCAGATGATGACCGAGAAGTACGGCTCCTTCATCATGTACGAGTTTGACACCCGCCCGGTCGTATGCAGATGTGGCTCAAGGGTGTATGTCAAGGTACTCCATAATCAGTGGTTCCTGGAGTACAGTGACCCTGCCTGGAAACAACAGGTGTATGATCAGCTCGCCACTATGGAACTGGTGCCTCCTGAAGTAAGAATTGAATTTGATCGGACCGTTGGATGGCTGAAAGACTGGGCATGTTCACGCAGGATAGGGCTTGGAACCAAACTCCCGTGGGATCAGGAGTGGCTCATTGAACCACTCTCTGATTCGACCATCTACATGGCTTATTACACCATTGCCGCACGGATCAAGAAGATGGATCCAGCGATACTGACTCCTGAGGTCTTTGACTATATCTTCCTCGGCAAGGAGTCACCAGGCCTTCCCCAGCGATCAGAACTGGATGCCATGCGAAAAGAGTTCCTGTTCTGGTACCCTTACGACTTCAGATTCTCGGCAAAGGATCTGATATCCAATCACCTTACATTCCAGATATTCCATCACTGCTCTATATTCCCCAAGAATCTGTTACCACATGGTATGGTTGTCTTCGGGATGGGTCTTCTGAACGGGGCAAAGATGTCATCCTCAAAAGGGAATGTCTATCTGCTTGAGGACGCCATCAACGACTTCGGAGCAGACACTGTCAGGATGTTCCTGATTGGGAGCGGAGAACCATGGCAGGACTTTGACTGGCGCAATGAACTGGTCTCTTCAACCAAAAAGCAGATCGAACGATTCTCATCATCCGTCCGTGAAGCTTACGCGGCCGGAGAAAGTCCTGTTCCAATCGACCGCTGGCTCATCTCCCGGGTCCAGGAGCATATCAAGGAGGTCACCCGTGCGATGGAGAACTTCCAGACCAGACAGGCATTACAGGAGGCATTTTTCGGGCTTGAGTCTGATCTGAAATGGTACCGGAGACGACTCGGTGGATCCCTGTCTGGTGGAAAGGATATTCTCCAGGAGGTAAGCACGATCTGGGTAAGACTGCTTGCGCCGATCATCCCCTTCACAACTGAGGAACTCTGGGGTGAAATGGGTCAGCAGGGGCTGATCTCGTTTGCACCATGGCCTGAAGCTGATGAGACCAGAACCGATGTGGATGCAGAGATTGGTGAAGAACTGCTTGCACGAACGGTAGAAGATATCGAATCACTGCTTCGCATCATTCGCCTGAAACCCCGGCAGGTAACTATCTGTACCTCCCCAGAATGGAAATGGGAGATCTTCAGCATGATCGCATCTGCAACAGACAAGAAGAATGTAATGCGGGAGATCATGCAGAAAGAACAGGTCCGGGAACGGGGCAAAGCGGCTGCAGACGCGGTGAAGAACTGTACAACCCATTATCATCGGCTCTCATCTGAACTGGTCGATCAGGTCATCAGTAATCAGCCTGACGAGATTACTATCTTCACAGCAGCACAAAAATTCCTTGAAACTGAGTTCGGTGTTCCGTTCACTATCGTACAGGCGGAAGAATGTTCGCATGAGAAGGCGGGATATGCCCTGCCATTCAAACCTGCGATAATAATCGAATAAAAGAGTTCGGTTATTCAACCGTTTTTGCTTTTTTTACCCTTTCTTTGGTGGTGTACCCGGTGACATCATCCAGGTACCGTCTGAACCTGCGGTTCGTATCCAGAATGATCTGTTCATCCTCGATTCCGGTGAGTGAGTGTGTCTCAACGAGCATGGTTTTACCGGTTGCCCCAGCCTTCACCCGCATGGATTCGATGGCCCCGAAGCTGATCTGATAGAACCCATCAGACTCTTTTGGCTCAACTTCAAAGTGTTCTTTCAGTTTATTCACGATATTCGAAGAAAGTTCCTTTATATGCGTTCGCTTAATCGGGTACTCCTGCATACTCATTTTATAGCTGCGACGGGTATCTTAATGTAATGATGAACAGTCAGGTACCCGATGTCATCGTGCAGTCTCAGGCACCATCAGGAGAGACTGTAACTGTTTTTATCGGTTTTCCCGGGAGCGGTCTGGTAGGGAGTATTGCTCTATCATACATTGTGGAGAAACTCGAATTCACCCAGATCGGAGTGATAACCAGTAAATACTTCCCTCCCATGGCAATGATGACTGAAGGGATCATCGCAGTTCCGGTACGTATTTATGAGAAAGAGGGCATGATCGCAATATTTGCAGATATCCCCATTCATCCCCAGATCTGTTATGAGGTAGCCAATGCAATTCTTGACTGGTTAAAACCCGTGAAGGTTTCTGAAGTGGTGACCATCGCAGGTATCATCACAAATGAACCGGATAAGCGTGTCTTCTGTGTCACCACCGGTAAAGAACTGCTTGATAAGATCGGGGAGAACGCACTCCGACTTCCGATTGGTAGTATATCAGGGATTGCAAGCAGTATCCTGACAGAGTGTAAAGTCCGGGGGATCCCGGCTATTGGTCTTCTTGGTGAGACCATCAATGCTCCGGATCCACGGGCTGCCGCAGCAACGATCGAGGTAATGAATACGATTTATCAGTTACAAGTGGATACTGCGGGTCTGATCGAACAGGCAGATGAGATCGAAGCACAGATGCACCGACTTTCTGAAGATGTGCAGTCTGCAGAAGAGCAGACGGTGAAGGTTGATCCCATGCTACCGATGTACGGGTGACCAGAATGGAGTGTATAACATTATCAGGGATATCTCCCCAGGTCATAGAAGAGCTGCGAAAAGGAGTTCCCCGGACAGTTGAACTTACGAGTGCACACAATGTCATTGCTCTCTCAATGGTGGCCCCGGGAACCAGAGTGTTTATGACCTCTATCGACTGTGAAGATATCTCAATTGGGGATACCGGCATTATTGTCGAGATTCTCTCCGTATCCATCACCATGAAACATGTTGTCGAGGTCAATCAGGGGTATCATGTTATGGAACGGGAACGGATGTCTGCACGTTGTAAGGTAAAGTACATCTCAAATACGACCATCAAAGCAACGGTGAGTCCCTGCCGCCTTACTGAACCCAGGAGGGTTGATGTCGTCAGACCGGTTATCTTTCATGCAGGATAACTCTTTTTTTGGGTATAATTTAAACCAGTTCCAGTATAATGTATGAAGGCACAGATGGACCTGTGGCTTAGCCTGGATATAGCGTCGGGCTTCTAACCCGAATGTCGGGGGTTCGAATCCCCCCAGGTCCGTATCTTTTTTAAAAAAAGTTAATGTGTTCTGCTGATATGGAGAACCTGATCATAGAAGTGATACTGTGTTCCGTCCATAAAGCTAACATCAGCACCGATCCGATCCAGACAGTTATTTGAGGCCTCAAAACTGACGGTTGAACCAACTGTGTTACCAAGATCTTTTATGTCAATTGCCCCATCCGGAGCATATCTGCTAACTTTAAGCGACTTGATCAGATTCTGACCGAAGCCTCCCCTGAATTCAACATTTATCGTTCTGATATCTACATTCGCCTGGATGATCACTGATTTATTCGCCGGGATCTCCTCAATCGGATCAGGCTTCAGGGAGGGTGAGGCAGCAATCTCTGCACAGGGATCGGTTACTTCCCTGAAGTCAGCACTACAGATTCCTGATACTGATGACATCATTTCATTGAGGAACGGGTACTCAACGCCATCCATGTACACCGCTGTACCGGTAACCTGGTCACCACAACCAGTGCCGGTGAAGGTTACAGTATTACCAGTCTCCCATCCGAGATTCTGGGTCTGACTGGTGCCGTCTGGTGAAGTAACCGTTATCTGAAGTGATTTCAGAAGGTTCTGACCAAACCCACCACGAAAAGTTGCATTGATTTGAGAACCCATCTGGTCCACCTGCACTCCAATCGAAAGATTTACAGGTGGTTGAATTGTCTGTACTGGTACAGGAAACACACTGGTTTCTGTTGCAGTTCCTATTCCTACAAACATGAGTGAGAGGATCAAAAGAACAAGCATTACTGCTTTGGTACTGTGCATAATAGGTGTCAGTTCAACCTGATAACTATTTCAGGATTCTGATCTGAATCCAACGATAAAAAGCAAAAAAAGTTACTCGAGGATAATATTCTGAATATTGTGCTCACGAAGAGCAATCATCTTCGTTCGATTCAGATTCTTCCCTGCTTTGCCGATAGCCAGACCGCGATCTTCATCTTTGATCACCACATGAGCAATCTGATCCCCATGGTAATCTGAGTATTGAATCTCGGTGACCTTGGCTGGATGAAAGCAGTTCTTAAGGAACTGAGTGGGATCATCAGAATACTCCACAACCTCACAACGTTTGCCAAGTGTTTCGGCTGCTTTTCTGATGTTTGCACCCTGTTTACCAATGGCGAGCCCCATCTCACCGTTATTCACGATGAAAATCAGCCGGTCATTCTCCTCGTCGGTGATAACATCCCGGCTTCCAGCACCAGTCAGGTGCTCAAACCTGGCAATCAGTGCCAACTTTTCTTCGTTAAGAACTACTCCCATACCACTCGCTTACCTTGAAAGGCTCAGAATGTCAGACTCGCCTGCTTCAACAACTGCCAGGGCACTGACCATAAATGGTTTACCGCAGGCACGGCCGAGCTGGACACTTGAACCGGGGAAGGTGTGAGCCTTAACCTGTTCCTTACCAGTAAGGTACTCTACAAACTCATTCGGGCAGTTCTCTGCTACCACCACAAGTTGTGCTTTCTTGCCTTCAATGCTCTCTTTTGTCTCGTTCTGACCAAGGATCACCGTCCCGGTCTTGATTGCCCGTCTCAGGGATGTGTTGAAATCCATATGAAATACCCTATACTTTCTGCCTTACTACTAATTTAACATCCCCGGTCCCGAGCTGAATCGGCTGTCCGACGATGACATTCTCAGTTACTCCGCAGAGTACATCTGCTTCGTGAGCTACCGCGGCATCAAGAAGATGGTTGACCGTTACTTCGAATGCTGCACGGGAGAGGACACTCTCCTTCTCTCCGGCGATACCGTGACGACCAATCTGCTTGACTTCTCCTTCCATGCACATCATATCTGCAACGAGCATGATATGACGGACATCAACCATGATACCCTGTTCGCCAAGGGTAGCCAGTGCTTCATTGATAATTGCATTCCTGGCTGCCTCAATACCGAGCACCTGGGAAATCTCGTTGATGTTATTGGTTCTGGTCCGGGTGGTATCAACACCCCTGACCGCAAAGACATCCTTCAGGTTGGAACCTTCAGTATAGAGGATATACTCGCCGGCCTCTTTCCTGACCACCACTCGCTCGATATCATCGATACCCTGAACAATGACATTTCTGACATGTTCCTTGAGCTGGAAGAGATTCTGATAACTACCGCGATCCTTTGGAAGAAAGATGATCACGCCATTTGCTTCATCAATGTCGTGATCAAAGTCACGGTAATGGCGACGCTCACGAATCTTTTTCGGTCCGGCTTCCAGGATATCCTTGACTGATATCTTCCGCTTATCACAGACCTGTTTGTTCAGATGAACCACAATCTGCATCTTTGCCATGTCAGTGGTGATGTCACCGAACTCCTGCAATGGTGCAGCTTCAATCTGCCAGGACACCTGTCGGGCCTTGTCACGATCGGTTGCGTATCCTTCACGCAGATAGATCGTCATGGTAGGCGTGGAAGGCTCCTTTCTGGCGTCCATAATCTCGATGAGACGGGGCAGACCGAGGGTAACGTTAATTTCAGCCACACCAGCGTAGTGGAAGGTACGCATGGTCATCTGGGTACCAGGCTCACCAATGGACTGAGCAGCGATCACACCTACGGCTTCACATGGCTCAATTCTGGTATGCTTGTACTCCTTGACCACCTGTGCCATGATCTTTTCAAACTGATCATCGGTAATGATCCGTTCAGGGGCATCTACTCCTTCAATCTCACGCTTAATCACAATCTTTGCAAGTGCAGTATTGGTACGGTGAGGATGATTGGGTCCAATAATATTGAAGAACCGGTCATTAACCCTGGCAAGCGCCTGTGGATATTCAACCAGTTCTCCAATCCGTGGGAGATGATCACGAAGAAGTTCGCGGTATTTATCCTGCTGAAACCGGTCAAGCATCTCAAACCGGGAGAGATCTACCCAGTCAGGGATCTTCATCTCTTCTACCGGCTCTTCGCGGCGGATTGGAATGTCTCCCTTCCCAAGATCTGCCGGAAGTGGGAACGCAGTTACCAGCCAGTTCTCAAACGTTCCCTGCTTGAGTTGTTCGGTCAGGAAGACGGTATACTGTTTCTGGGTCAGCCGGAAATTCGGATTTTCATCCTTCTTGAACTCCTTGATCTGCTCCTTCAGGATCTTTTCAATCCGTTCAGGGATTTCAGAAATCTTCTCGACTGTGAGGATGTGATCAGAAAAAAACTCCCTGATCTCGATCGCTTTCTTGTCCTGATTTGTCAGTTTTGCCTTACGGATCGGGGTGATGATAACTTCGCCCTCTATTGCAGGAGGTGAAGGCTCTTCTCCTTCATCTTCAACCTCCTGATCCTGAATAGTCAGGGGAGTAAAGCGATCATTTAGCCACTCGTAAAACTTTTCTGCATGAATAAGATCTTCCATCCTGGCGATGAAGGCCTGATCATCAAGGAGAGAGTCCTCAACCCCTTCTTCCTCCTTCATCATCCATTCGACCATCTCCATGAGTTGTTCACGGATATGATCAGGAACATCATCAGGGAACTTCTTCCGTACCCGATGCTCTTCGAAATATTTGAGCACCGCTTTGGCAGCTTCTGCCGAAATATCGGGGAGTTCACCCATCATCAGATCTCCTCCTTAAGGATATTACCCACGATACCTTCAACGTCCACCGGTTCACCAAAGCAACTTTTCATCGGATCGGTTGAGTCTTCACCATACTCGATCTGGATGATACGCCCCCCGGTTGTCCTGACCGATCCATCATATGCAACCTTGAGATCCTGCAATGCATTGATCATTCGTCGCTGGAGATAACCGGACTGTGATGTTCGGACTGCAGTATCCACCAGACCTTCACGACCTCCGATTGCATGGAAGAAGAACTCAGTAGGATTGAGACCGGATTTGTAACTGTTCATCACAAACCCGTGAGCCATTGCTCCACGCTCATCCTTCTTGAAGTGTGGAAGAGTCCGGTCTTCGTATCCTCGCATGATACGCTCACCACGAACTGCCTGTTGTCCGACACAACCTGCCATCTGAGTTAGGTTAAGCATCGAACCACGGGCTCCGGATACAGCCATGACCACCGCGGAGTTTGAAAGACCAAGGTGCCGTCCTGCAATCTCACCAGTGTTATCACGAGCCTTTCCAAGAACCTGCATGATCTGCATTTCGAGTGTCTCTTCAGGGGTCCGGCCTGGCATCGGTTCGAGCTGGCCTTCCTCAAAGATCTTGATTCTGCGTTCCACATCATCGGCAGCCTGACCAAGAACCTCACGAATCTGACCATAGTCACTCTTAGAGAGGTCTTCATCATCGATACCGAATGTGAACCCGTCATGCATAATTCCACGAATCGAAAGTCGGGTCACATCATCGATAAACTGTGCTGCACGGGCATATCCGTACTGTCTGATAATTCTTTGAAGAATTGCACCGTCAAATGCTCCCACTGCACGTTTATCAATAGTTCCGGTAGTAAGATCACCATCACAGATCTGAACATATGCATCACGATCGCATTCGGCCTTCAGACACGTTTCACAGTTTTTGCAGGAGGATGCCTGAAATACCATGTTCAGGTCAACCGGGAGAATCCGGGAGAAAACCTGTTTATTACTCCAGAGTTCAACCCCATTCTCAATCTTTCCAGGCTTACCCAGGCGATCAACACGGTTGTTCTTGAGGAGATCGATGGCTTCACTCTTGGTAAACCACCTGGTGGTATGGGTCAGGAGGAATATGCCAGAGATGTGGTCGTGAATACCACCAATAATCGGACCACCGAAACGTGGTGAGAGAATATTTTCCTGCACACTGGCAAGCATTGCTGCTTCAGCCCGCGCCTCTTCGGTCTGCGGGATGTGCAGGTTCATTTCGTCACCATCAAAGTCTGCGTTATACGGAGGGCAGACTGCAGGATTCAGTCTGAAGGTTTTCCCATCCATCAATTTGACCCAGTGGGCCATGATGGACATACGGTGCAGAGACGGCTGACGGTTGAAGAGCACGATATCTCCATCACGGAGATGGCGTTCAACAATCCAGCCGGGCTCGATCTGTTCAGAAACAAAATCAAGATTTCCGTCTTCTGCCCCGGTTCCCTTCACCAGCCTGATACGCCTCTTGTCAGGTCTGATAACATAGTTTGCCCCGCATGGACTTTTGACAGTGGGCCGTTCCGGCCCAATCTTGACAATCTGACGAAGCTCATCGATATTGTAGATCGTTCCCTGGACCGGGATGGTCATCTCATTTGCTATCTTGAGTGGAATTCCCACTTCATTCACAGACAGATTCGGACTCGGAGAGATGACAGTACGGGATGAGAAGTTGACACGCTTACCAGACAGACTACCACGGAAACGGCCATCTTTCCCTTTCAACCGCTGTGAGAGGGTTTTGAGTGGCCGACCAGACCGGTGACGGGCAGGCGGACAACCGGCTACTTCGTTGTCCATGTATGTGGTAACATGGTACTGAAGCAGTTCCCAGAGATCCTCAATAATTAACTGAGGAGCTCCGGCATCCTGATTTTCTTTAAACCGCTGGTTGATACGAATGATATCAACCAGTTTGTGGGTAAGATCATCTTCAGAACGCTGACCATTCTCCAGAATGATAGACGGCCGCATGGTTACCGGGGGTACCGGGAGCACGGTCAGGATCGTCCATTCCGGCCTGGCAACCGAAGGTTCAATACCGAGGTGTATCAGATCATCATCTGGAATCTTCTCAAGCCGGGCTCTGATATCAGCGGCAGTCAGTTTATTCTCGACCTTTTTACCACGCTCATCAGTGGTAACTTCTGCAAAGGTGGTTGGTTTCTCAAAATTGATCTTAAGTTGCTGTTCTCCACAGTGCGGGCAGATACGCTCCTTCTTAACATCTTTTTCAGAGAGCGAATCACCACTGCTCTCGTCCTCAGGACCCATGATCTTCTCGATCTCTTCGGGTGAGAGGAGCAGACGACCACATTCACGGCAGGTAACCCTGAGCAGTTTCCTGATCAGACGGGTGTACCCAACATGGATGACGGGTTTTGCGAGTTCGATATGACCGAAATGACCAGGGCATTCACCGGCCTTCTGACTACAGGTTTTGCACCGCAGTCCCGGGTCAATGACACCAAGGTGAAGATCCATGAGACCCTGCGGATACGGGAACCCGTCATCATCATAGGTGTCTGCCCAGATGATCTTTCTGACACTCATCTGGCGGATCTCTTTCGGGGAGAGGAGGCCGAACTCGATCCTCCCAATTCTTTTTGGGCTTGGCATGCTTCACTCCTCCTTATACGACATCCTCAAGGTTGAGACGGGGCGCAATCATCATACTCTTCATCTCATCGAGAAGAAGTTTGAAGGCATAACTCATCTCAACCGGATAGATATCAGTTTCATTTCCACAATTGAGGCAACGGGTGATGTTCATCTTTCGATCAAGCATCGCAACCATGCCACAGTTGGCACAGACGAACTCAGTAACCTTATCAGACTCTTCAAGCAGCCGCTCTTTTAAGGCCATTGCTGCTCCGTGTCCGATCATCACATCACGTTCCATCTCACCAAAACGAAGACCTCCTTCACGGGCACGACCTTCAGTCGGCTGGCGGGTAAGCACCTGGACCGGACCGCGTGAACGTGCGTGCATCTTCGAGGATACCATATGGTAGAGCTTCTGGTAGTAGATGACACCAATATAGATATCAGCGTGGAATCTGCGCCCGGTAATCCCATCCCACATAGCCTGGCGACCAGTATGGGAGAATCCGAATGCCTTTAGTGAAGCACGGAGATCTTCTTCTCTGGCTCCGGAGAAAGCGGTTCCATTGACGCGATGACCCTCGAGTGATCCAACCTTTCCACCAAGCATCTCAAGCATATGCCCGATAGTCATACGGGACGGGATAGCATGCGGGTTGATGACGAGATCAGGCTGCATTCCTGAATCAGTAAAGGGCATATCCACAGCCGGTGTGATGAGGCCGACGACTCCCTTCTGTCCGTGACGGGATGCAAACTTGTCACCGACTTCAGGAATACGAAGATCACGGGTTCTGACTTTGACCAGTTTGGAGTTGTTCTCTCCTTCGGTAAGGATCACGGTGTCAACGATACCATGCTCATTACTTCGCATGGTGACCGAGGTGTCACGCCGTTTTTCAACCGTGATCAGTTCAGAAGTAGGTTCTTCAAGGAACCTGGGCGGTGAGGTCTTGCCAATAATGACATCCTTCTCGTTGACGACTGTCTCAGG